>NZ_JAATEP010000030.1:0-144950 GCF_012034275.1 Nonomuraea composti
GTCCTGGCCGGCGGTGTGGTCCTTCTCCAGGGTGGCCCGCATCGACTCGAAACGGCCGAAGCGCTCAAGGATCCGCTCGGCCGTCCAGCCGAACGCCTTGAGCAGCACGGTGACGGGCTGCTTGCGCTTGCGGTCGATGCGCACACCGACGCTGTCGCGCTTGTCGATCTCGAACTCCAGCCAGGCGCCCCTGGACGGGATGACCTTGCAGCCGTACAGGTCCTTGTCGGAGGTCTTGTCGGTGGTGCGCTCGTAGTAGACGCCGGGCGAGCGGATGAGCTGCGAGGTGACGACCCGCTCGGTGCCGTTGACGATGAAACTGCCCTTCGGCGTCATGAGCGGGAAGTCGCCCATGAACACCGTCTGGCTCTTGATCTCGCCGGTGGTGTTGTTCATGAACTCCGCCGTCACGAACATCGGGGCGGAGTAGGTCATGTCCTTCTCTTTGCACTCATCTACGGAGTACTTCGGCGGCTCGAACCGGTGGTCGCGGAACGACAGCGACATGGTCCCCGAGAAGTCCTCGATCGGACTGATCTCTTCGAAGATCTCCTGGAGACCCGACTGGGTCGGGACGTTCCTGCGCCCGGCCTGGCGAGCCGCCTCGACCCGGGCCTTCCACCTGTCGTTTCCGAGCAGCCAGTCGAAAGACTCGGTCTGCAGAGCGAGAAGGTCGGGAACTTCGAGCGGCTCCTGGATGCGCGCGAAGGAGACACGGCGTGGACCGGCGGGTACGGCGGAGGCGTGCGGAGAAGCGTTGGGAGAGGCTGCCAACAGATGTCCTTCCGGAGGATACGAAGGCGAAGGACGGCAGCATAACGCAATAGGCAAACGGAAATCCACACCTAATTAGTGTGTCAACTCCATCTGCCGCCATCAATATCCCACACCCCCCATGCCTGAGTCAAACCGGCGACCGGCGAGCCGCCTAGTTGCAACTTGCTGGCAATTGCGGATTATGTGCACAATGGGCCCCGATCGTCCCACCTTCACCACCGGAGAACCATGAGAAGGCTGCTCGCCCTGATGGCGGCCCTGACGCTGACCGCCTGCGGTCAGGCCCCCGCCACGCGGCAGGAGAGCGCGACCGGCGCGGCACCGCGGGCCGGCTTCCCCGTCACGATCACCAACTGCGGGCGCACCCTCACCTTCGACGAGCCGCCCTCCAAGGTCGTGACCGGCTACCACCCCGCCCTGGAGACCCTGCTCGCCCTCGGCCTCGGCGACCGGGTCGCCGGGCGCACGAACTTCTCCGAGAGCGCGTTCCTGCCCGGCCAGAAGGAGCAGTACGACAAGATCCCCGAGATCTCGCCGACGATCATGCTGCCGCAGAAGGAGGTCATGCTCGCCCAGGGCGCCGACTTCGTCCTGGACAACGCGATGGCCGGCTTCGACGCCGGCGGCGGCTACGCCACCGTGGAGGAGCTGGACGCGGCCGGCTCCCCCGTCTACATCCTGGGCGGCTGGTGCAGCCCCGAGGAGACGCTCCAGTACACCCTGGACAAGACCTTCACCGACATCCAGAACCTCGGCCGGATCTTCGGCGTCCCCGACCGCGCCGAGAAGCTGGTCGCCGACCTGCGCGGCAAGCTCGACGACGTCCGCGCCCGCGTCAGCGGCCGGCCGCCCGTCAAGGTGCTGGCCACCGACGGCGGCAAGGGCCCCGTCAACGCCTACGGCGGCTCCGGCATCACCCACCAGATGATCACCGCCGCCGGCGGGCAGAACGTGCTGGCCGCCGTCAAGGGCGACTACACCGAGGTCAGCGTGGAGCAGGTCAGCGCCGCGCAGCCGGAGGCCATCCTGGTCAGCGAGTACGCCACCCTGCGCGGCGAGACGATGCCCAGCGTGGCGGCCAAGACCGCCGACGCCCTGTCCATCGCCAGGAACAGCCCCGCCGCCAGGGACAGGCGGGTGCTGCCGCTGCCGGTCTCGGCCCAGCACCCCGGCTACCGCAACCTCCTGGCCGTCGCCGACATCGCCCGCTTCCTGCACCCGGACGCGTTCACCGGATGACCGGCGACACCCTCGCACCGGCCGCCCGCTTCGCGCGCACCACGCCTTCCGGTCGGCGCCGCCGCCGCTACATCCTGCTCGTCGCCGCGCTGGCGGTGGCCGCGGTCGCCTCGACGTGGCTGGCGGTGAGCATCGGCGCGGTCCACGTGGCGCTGCCGCAGGCGTGGGCCATCGTCGCCGACCACCTCGCCCCCGGCGTGGTCGCGCGCACCTGGACGCCGGTGCAGGAGCAGATCGTCTGGGAGTACCGGCTGCCGCGCGCGTTGCTGGCGCTGCTCGTCGGGGCCGGGCTGTCGGTGGTCGGCGCGGTGCTGCAGGCGCTCGTCCGCAACCCGCTCGCCGACCCGTTCCTGCTCGGCATCTCCTCCGGCGCGTCCTGCGGCGCGGTGCTCGTGCTGGTGCTCGGCTACTCGACGCTGGGCGGCCTGTCCCTGTCGGGCGCCGCCTTCGCCGGCTCCCTCCTGGCGCTCGGCCTGGTGTACGTGCTGGCGCAGCGGGCCGGCCGGATCACGCCGTCCCGGCTGGTGCTGGCCGGCGTGGCGCTGGCGTACCTGTTCCAGTCGCTCTACAGCTTCGTGCTGCAGCAGGCGCAGAGCGGGCGGGCGGCCCAGCAGGTGCTGTTCTGGCTGATGGGCAGCCTGGGCGGGGCCCGATGGGAGATGCTGCCGCTGCCGTCCGCCGTCCTCGCCGCGGGGCTGGTGTACCTGCTGCTGCAACACCGGCAGCTCAACGCGCTGACCGCCGGCGAGGAGACCGCCGTCTCCCTCGGCGTCAACGTGCACCGCCTGCGCCTGACGCTGTTCGTGCTCACCTCCCTCCTGGTCGGCGTGCTGGTGGCCACCAGCGGCGCGATCGCGTTCGTCGGGCTGATCGTGCCGCACGCGGCCCGCCTGCTCGTCGGCGCCGACCACCGCCGGGTGCTGCCCGTCACGGCGCTGCTCGGCGCGGCGTTCCTGCAGCTCGTGGACGTCGCCGCGCGCACCGTCAACGCGC
The DNA here is from genome assembly GCF_012034275.1 of Nonomuraea composti. Taxonomy (NCBI): domain Bacteria; kingdom Bacillati; phylum Actinomycetota; class Actinomycetes; order Streptosporangiales; family Streptosporangiaceae; genus Nonomuraea; species Nonomuraea composti. The sequence continues at coordinate 3,010 of NZ_JAATEP010000030.1, forward strand.
CGCAGGAGCTGGCGCTGAGCATCGTCACCGCGTTGTTCGGCGTGCCGTTCTTCCTGTGGCTGCTGCGCCGCCGCTCGGTGGACCGGGCGGTGACGGTCGGATGAGGCTCGACCTGAGCGGCGTCTCCGTGCGGCTCGACGGGCGGCCCATCGTGCACGAGGCCGACCTCGTGGTGGACGACGGCGAGTTCGTCGCCCTCGTCGGGCCGAACGGCTGCGGCAAGTCCACCCTGATGCGCACCATCTACCGGGCGCTGCGGCCCTCCGCCGGGCTCATCACCGTGGACGGCGACGACGTGCACCGCCTGTCCTGGCGGGAGTCGGCCCGGCGCACCGCCGTCGTCGCCCAGGAGACGCCCGCCGAGCTCGACTTCACGGTGGGCGAGGTCGTGCTGATGGGGCGAACGCCGTACGAGCGGGCCGCCGCCGACGACGAGGAACGCTGCGCCAGGGCCCTCGACCGCGTCGGCCTGGGCGGCGGGGAGGAGCGCGGCTACGCCACGCTGTCCGGCGGCGAGAAGCAGCGCGCGCTCATCGCCCGCGCCCTGGTGCAGGAGACGCGCCTGCTCCTGCTCGACGAGCCCACCTCCCACCTCGACATCCGGCACCAGCTGGAGATCCTGCACCTGGTGCGCGAGCTGGGCGTCGCGACGCTGGCCGTCCTGCACGACCTCAACCAGGCCGCCGCGTTCTGCGACCGCCTGTACGTCATGAGCGCCGGCCGCGTGCTCGCCGGCGGCCCGCCCGAACAGGTGCTCACGCCCGAGCTGATCTCCCAGGTGTACGGCGTGCGCGCGGTGCGGCGCACCCAGCTCGTCTTCGAATGGCTCGCCCCCTAGGATCTCGCCTACGGCAGGAAGATCATCGAGGAGGACGGCCGTGACGTGGGACCCCGATGAGACGCCGCGCCGCGCCCTGTGGATCGGCGGCGGGCAGTGGGCCGGCAAGTCGACCGTGGCCCGGCTGCTCGCCCACCGGTACGGGCTGACCGCCTACCACTACGACTACCACGACGCCCGCGGCCACGACGACCGCCGCATCGCCCGCCGCGTCCTGCTCGGCGAGCCGCCCGGCGGCCCGGACCCCGACACGATGTGGGTGCGCTCCACGCCGGCCGACATGGCGGCGCAGACGCTGGCCGGCTTCCCCGTCCGGTTCGGGTGGGCGCTCGACGACCTGCGCGGCCTGGTGTCCGGGCGGCCGATCCTCGCCGAGGGCTGGGGGCTGCGGCCCGAGCTGGTCGCGCCGATCATCGGCTCTGCCCGGCAGATGGTCGTCATGGTGCCCACCGCGGAGTTCCGCGCGCGGCAGGTACGCGAGCTGCCCCGCGCCGCCGCCGCGCCCGCCGGGGTCAGCGACCCGGACCGGGCGCAGCGCAACCGGCTCGAACGTGACCGGCTCGTCGCCGAGGACGCCGTGCGCTCGGCCCGGCGGCTCGGCATCCGCGTGATCGAGGTCGACGGCACCCTCGGCGCCGGCGCCGTCGCGGACCTCGTGGCCGAGCACTTCCGCCCATACCTGCCACCGCCTGAGCCGTCGCCTCCGCGCGAGCAGTCGCCTCCGCCGTCGCCCGAGCGGGCGTCATGAGCGGGCGATCGCGGGCGCGCCCGCTCGGCGTCGTCGTCGGCGCGCTGCCGCCCGGGCCGCTGAACGCGATCACCGACGTCGAGGGCGTCCTGGTGGGGCACACCACGATCGACGACGGCGCCGATCTGCACACTGGGGTCACCGCCGTCGTCCCCCGGCCGCCGCGCCCCCTGCCGGCCGCCGTCCACACCGGCAACGGGTACGGCAAGCTGGTCGGCTCGACCCAGGTGGACGAGCTGGGCGTGCTGGAGTCGCCCATCGTGCTGACCGGCACGCTGTCGGTGTTCCGGGCCGCCGACGCGGTGCTCACGTACCTGATGCGGGCACATCCCCGCGGGCTGTCCTTCAACCCGCTCGTCGGCGAGACGAACGACGGCTTCCTGTCCGACATCCGGCGCCGCCCGATCACCGAGCGGCACGTCCTCGACGCGCTGGAGGGGGCGTCCGGCGGACTGCCCGCGGAGGGCTGCGTGGGGGCGGGCACGGGGACGACGGCCCTGGGGTTCAAGGCGGGCATCGGCACCTCGTCCCGGCAGGTCGAAGCGGGGATGCCGGTGACCGTCGGGGCGCTCGTGCAGGCCAACTTCGGCGGGGTGCTGACCGTGCGGGGCGTCCCGATGCCGGTCGAGGAGCTCGTCCCCGGCGCGGCCCGGGTGGAGCCGCCGGGCAACTCCTGCGTGATCGTGCTGGCCACGGACGCGCCGCTCGACGCCCGGCAGCTCGGCCGCCTCGCCCGCCGGGCGATCTTCGCGATGGGGCGGGTGGGGGCGTCGTACGCGCACGGCAGCGGCGACTACGCGATCGCCTTCAGCACCGCGCCGCAGCGGCCGGTCCTGCCTGACGCGGCGCTGGACCCGGTGTTCGCGGCGGTCATGGACGCCGTCGAGGAGGCCCTGCTGAACTCGTTGTTCATGGCGACGACCACGACCGGGGTGCACGGGCACACGAGCCACGCGGTGCCGTACGACCGGCTGCGGGCGGGCTGACGGCCCTACCCTGCCGGGAACCGCTCGGCGAAGGCGGCCCGGTTCGCCGACTCCGGGTTCCTGTCCCACACGGCGAACACCACCCGCTCGAACACCCCCGCGAAACCCTCCGTCAGGTGGGTGTGGAAGGCTCCGGCGACCTGGCGGGGGTCGTTGCGGAACACGCCGCACCCCCACGCCCCGAGCACCAGCGCGCGGGCGCCGTGATGCGCGGCCACCTCCAGGACGCGCCCCGCCCGCTCGTCCAGCGCCCGCCGGACCCGCTCCCCCGCGCCGGGGTCGCGGCGCAGCACCTGCCCCGCGTTGGGCGCGGGCGAGGTGAGGAACGAGACGAGGTACGGCTCGGCCAGCAGCCGCCCGTCCTCGCCCCGGTGCACCGGCACGCCGGGCGACCAGATGACGCGGTGGCTGTAGAGCAGGTCGGCCGAGGCGCGGTGAAAGGCGTAGTAGTCGGGCGCCCGCAGCAGGCACGGGTACAGCAGGGCGTGCCGGCACAGGTCCTCCTCCTGCGCCTTCGCGCCGTTGAGGTATCCGCCTCCGGGGTTGCGGGCGGAGGCGAAGTTGAGCACCGCGATGCCGGTCGCGCCGTCGAGGTGCAGCCGCCGCGCCGCTCCCAGGCTGCCCTCGCCGGTGACCTCGGACACCGTCCGGTACGTGCCCGCGCCCGCCCTTTCCAGGGGGCCGTCGGGCGGATGGCTGACGGTGCCGGCCATCGCGGCGCGCAGCGCGGGGCCCACCTCGACGATGGTGCCGTCGGCGGCCTGGTAGCGGCCCTCGGCGGCGATCCGCTCGTTGTCGGCCGCGACCTGGCGCAATCTTCCACTCACGCGTCCCCATCGTAGGTGGTGATCGCTTCGTGAAAGAAGCGCTTTTCTTTCACCACCTTCCCGAAACGTTTCGGCTTCTGTAGCTGCGAATATCCGCGCCATGAGCGTCTGATTGCCGAAACATTTCCAATGTCCGTTGACACCTTTCGGAGGCGTCCCCACAATGTCCGCAAGCCACCCCCACGATCAAGGGATCAGCGATGATCGATCGGAAACGCGGTTCAGCCTTGGCCGCCGGGCTCCTGGGCGCCCTCCTCGCCCTCTGCCTGGCCGTCACCGCCACCTCGGCCCTGGCCGCCGACCGCCTGCGCGCCGCCGCCGACTGCAGCGCCGGGTACGTCGGGCTGACGTTCGACGACGGCCCGAACGCCGGCAACACCGCCAACCTCCTCAACGCCCTGACCTCGAACGGCCTGCGCGCCACGATGTTCAACATCGGACAGAACGCCCAGAACAACCAGGGCCTGGTCAGGGCGCAGCGCGACGCGGGCATGTGGATCGGCAACCACAGCTGGTCGCACCCGCACCTGACGCAGCTCGGCAGCTCGCAGATGCTGTCGGAGCTGCAGCGCACCCAGCAGGTCATCCAGCAGGCCACGGGCACCGCGCCGAAGCTGTTCCGCCCGCCGTACGGGGAGACGAACGGCACCCTGCGGTCGGTGGAGCAGCAGCTCGGCCTGACCGAGGTGATCTGGGACGTCGACTCGCAGGACTGGAACGGCGCGAGCACCGCGCAGATCGTCCAGGCGGCGGGCCGGCTGCAGAACGGCCAGGTCATCCTCATGCACGACCAGTACGCCACGACGCTGGCCGCCATCCCGCAGATCGCCGCGAACCTGCGCAGCCGCAACCTGTGCGCCGGCATGATCTCCCCCGCCACCGGCCGGGCCGTCGCCCCCGACGGCGGCTCGAACCCGCCGACCTCCCCGCCGCCCGGCGGCGGCACCTGCACCGCGACCATCTCGCAGGGCCAGCAGTGGAGCGACCGCTTCAACCTGTCGGTGACGGTCTCGGGCACGAGCTCCTGGGTCGTCACGGTCACCCTGAACCGGCCGCAGAAGGTCATCGCGACCTGGAACGGCACCCCGTCGTGGGACTCCAGTGGCTACGTCATGACGATGCGGCCGAACGGCAGCGGCAACACCTTCGGCTTCACCATCCAGCACAACGGCGTCTGGACCTGGCCCTCGGTCTCCTGCAGCACCGCCTGAACCCTCCGCGACCTGTTATACAGGAGTGTCTCTTGTATGACAGGTCGCGAGGAGGAGATCAGGTGAGCGGCTACGACGTGGTGCTGGTGGGTGGCGGCATCATGAGCGCCACCCTCGGCGTGCTGCTGCGCCAGGTGCGGCCCGACTGGTCGATCCTCGTGCTCGACCGGCTGGACGGCCTCGGCCTGGAGAGCTCGTCCCCCTGGAACAACGCGGGCACCGGCCACGCCGGGCTCTGCGAGTTCAACTACACCCCCCTGACCGGGGCCGGCTCGATCGACGTGAGCGGCGCCGTCGCGGTCAGCGAGCAGTTCCAGCTGTCCCGGCAGCTCTGGGCGCGGCTGGTCGAGGAGGGCACGCTCGGCGACCCCGCCGGCTTCATCCGGCCGGTCCCCCACTACTCCTTCGCCCACGGCGCCGCCGGCGTCGCGCACCTGCGGCTGCGGTACGCGGCGTTGCGCGATCACCCGCTGTTCGAGGGCATGGAGCTGACCACCGATCGGGACGTCATGGCGCGGTGGCTCCCGCTCATGTTCGCCGGCCGCTCCTCCTCAGAGCGCGCGCCGATGGCCGTCTGCCGCACCCGCGGCGGCACCGACGTCGACTACGGGGTGCTCACGCGGCGGCTGTTCGCCGCCCTGGACGTGGAGGTGCGCACCGGGCACGAGGTGCGGGCACTGCGCCGCGACGGGCGGTCCTGGCTGCTGCGGGTACGCGACCTGCACGGCGCCCGCGAGCACGTCGTCCGCGCCCCGTTCGTGTTCCTCGGCGCCGGCGGCGGGACACTGCCGCTGCTCCAGAGCGCGAACCTGCCCGAGATCCGGGGCTACGGCGGCTTCCCCATCAGCGGCCGGTTCCTGCGCACGGACAACCCCGAGCTGCTGGCCCGCCACCACGCCAAGGTCTACAGCCACGCCGAGCGCGGGGCGCCGCCGCTGTCGGTGCCGCACCTCGACACCCGCGTCGTCGACGGCCGCACGTACCTCATGTTCGGGCCGTTCGCCGCCTTCTCCCCGCGCTTCCTCAAGCGCGGCCGGCTGTCCGACCTGCCACGCTCGATCACCCCGCGCAACGCCGGCACCCTCCTCGGCGCCGCCCGCCACCACCACGACCTCCTGCGCTACCTCGTCGGCCAGCTCGCCCAGACCCCCGGCGGCCGGCTGCGGGCGCTGCGCCGGTTCGTCCCGGACGCGCGGGCGCGCGACTGGGAGCTCGTCACCGCCGGGCAGCGGGTGCAGGTCGTCAAGCGGGTGAACGGGCGGGGGTCGATCGCCGGGTTCGGCACCGAGGTCGTCACCTCCGCCCACGGCGGCCTCGCCGCCCTGCTCGGCGCCTCCCCGGGCGCGTCCGCCTCGGTGGCGATCATGCTGGACGTGCTCAAACGCGCCTTCCCCGACCACGTACGGGACTGGCGGCCCGCCCTGCGCGACCTCCTCCCCTCCTACGGCCTCCCCCTGGCGAACCACCCCGACCTGCTCCGCGCCATCACTTCGCGCACCACCGAAGCCCTGGGCCTGGGGGCGGACCGTGACTGACGATCGCGCCCCGAACCTCGTCGGTCATGGGGCGAGTCTCGCGGATCGGGTGGAGGGCGAGCTGCGGCGCGGCATCGGGAGCGGTGAGTGGCGGCCCGGGGAGCTGCTGCCGTCCGAAGCGGAGCTGGCCGTCCGGTTCGACGTCAGCCGCACCGTCGTACGCGAGGCCATCTCGCGGCTGCGCGCGGCGGGGCTGGTCGAGACGCGGCGCGGGCGCGGCTCCTCCGTCCTGGCCAGGCCGCCGGCGCAGGACCTCACGCACTCGCTCGGCACGGTACGCAACCGGCAGGACCGGCTGCACCTCCTGGAGCTGCGGCGCGGCATCGAGGTGGAGGCCGCCGCCCTCGCCGCCACCCGCCGCACGCCCGCCGCGCTCACCGCCATCGACGCCGCACTCCGCCGCACGGCCACCGTCAGGGGCGGCGCCAGCGACGCCGTCGAGGCCGACTTCGCCTTCCACCGCGCCGTCGCCGCCGCCACCGCCAACCGCTTCTACCTCGACCTCCTCGACACGCTCGGCCCCGGCGCCATCACCCGCCCGTACGCCGGCCCCGACCCCGACCCCGCCCACCTCGGCCAGGTGCTCGGCGAGCACCGCCGCATCCGCGACGCCATCGCCTCGGGGGACGCCCTGGGCGCGGCGGCCGCCATGCGCACCCACCTCGACGCGTCCATGGCCCGGCTCCAGGGCTGATCGGGCTGGCATGCTTCAGGCCATGACCACCCAGCGCCCAAATGTCCAGATCCGTCCCGCCCGGCCCGAGGACCGGGACGCCGTCATGCGGCTCGTCTCCCGGCTCGCCGGCGGGGTGGCGGAGTGGCGCGACCCCGAAGCCGTCGTGGAGGCGGCCCGGCAGTGGCTCGCGGGCTACTTCGTCCCGGAGCGGAAGCAGCCGGGCGCCGTGTTCGTGGCCGTCACCGCCGCTCAGGCCCGCGACGGCGAGGTCTCTGGCGGAGAGTTCTCTGATGGAGAGGTCGTCGGCGTCGTCTCCGTCAACACGCACCGCCACTTCACCGGCCCGATGGAGGCCTACGTCGGCGAGCTGGCCGTGGCCCCGCACGCCGTCCGCATGGGGTTGGGGCGGCGGCTCCTGAGCGCGGCGGAGGACTGGGCGCGCGGGCAGGGCGTGCGCCACCTCACGCTGGAAACGGCGGCGGGCAACACGACCGCCCGCCGCTTCTACACCGCGATGGGGTACGGCGAGGAGGCCGTCCGCTTCACCCGCGTCCTCGACTGACGTCCCACCCACCCGCCACCCACCACCCGCCGACCCCGTGCCCGAACCCGGCACGGATTCGCTGCCCACGTCCGTGCCCGAGCGTGGGCGGCGGGTCAGCGGCGGGGGGAAGTGGGTGGGGTCAGAGATCCGTGCCGAGGCCGAGGTCGTCGACGGTCACGGGGTGGCCGGTCAGAAGGGACTCGTTGGCGGCGATGCCGACGGCGACGGCGCGCAGGCCGTCGCGGTAGTCGGCCGCCCGGCCGAGGGGGTCGTCGCCGATGCGGAGGTCGCGGCGGAAGACGTCCATGAGGAGGATGGCGTCGCCGCCGCCGTGGCCGCCGATCCCGGCGGGGATGGGCACCTCCTCGGGACGCTGCCAGTGCCGCTGGACGACGAGCCGCTCGCCCTCCGGACGCAGCGGGTCGTGTGCTCCGAGCGGGGTGGCGGAGGGGTCGAGGACGGCGTTGCCGTCGGCGTCGAGCTCGATGAAGCCGCGTTCGACGACCTCCAGCTCGGCCCGGCCGGCGGTGCCGTTGACGGTGACGCGGTAGCCCTCCCAGGGGCTGTGCGCGTTGAGCGAGTAGCTGAGCCGGGCGCCCCTGCGGTAGTCGACGAGGACGGCCATGTTGTCCTCGATCGTGACGCCGGGCGCGAACGGGTCCTGGTCGCGGCGGTAGCCGTCGTGCTGCTCGGCCTGGAGGTAGAGGGCGTCCAGGCGGGGGTCGGCGCGCAGGTCCAGGGAGAACGGGTCGCCGTGGGTGCCGGTGCCGCGCTCGGGCCGCTCGCCCATGCCGCGCGCGGCGGCGTTCCGGTCGCCGTAGAAGCGCAGCGCGCCGGACGCGTACACCTTGGCGGGGGTGTCGGCGAGCCACCAGTTGACGAGGTCGAAGTGGTGGCTGGCCTTGTGGATGAGCAGGCCGCCCGAGTTGGCCTTGTCGCGGTGCCAGCGGCGGAAGTAGTCGGCGCCGTGGACGGTGTCGAGGGCCCACTCGAAGTGCACGCTGGTGACCTCGCCGATCGCGCCCGACGCGATGACCTGGCGCAGCGTGGAGTTGCGGGGCGCGTACCGGTAGTTGAAGGTCATGACGACGTCGCGGCCGGTGTCGGCGACGGCCTTGGTGATGCGCCGGCAACCGTCGGCGTCGATGGTCAGCGGCTTCTCCACGACGACGTCCGCGCCGGCCCGCAGCGCCTCGTCGACCAGCTCGGCGTGGGTGCGGTCGAGGCTGGTGACGATCACGACGTCCACGCGCTGCTCGGCGACCATCTTCGCCGGCTCGCCCGGGACGTATCGCGGCAGCCCGGCCGGGCCGTCGAGGCCCAGCTCGGCGCCCACCTGGGCGTCGTAGTAGTCGATGCGGGCCGGGTTCGGGTCCAGCCAGGCGACGAGCTCGCCCACGTCGGCGTGGTCGCCGGTCAGCGCGGCGACGTACATGCCGGCCCGGTGCCCGGTGCCGGCCACGGCGTAGCGGCGGCGGGCTCGCGACGGCGGCGGGGCGGCGAACTGCGGCACCACGCCGGCGCCCGGCTCGGTGCTGATGTGGGAGGCGGGGGCGGGGGCGGTGGGGTTCTGATCCACGGGGTGGGTCACGGGGGTCCTTCTCGGTGGTGCCTGAACGGCTTAAAGTGAACGTTCATCCACGCACGCTAGTGACCGGTCATCTGGAGGTCAAGGAGGGTTGGGCTGCTTCATAGTGAACGTTCACCTCCACCGGCGAAGACGTCTCCCGCCACCGATACCCTGAAGCTGCGTACCGGACGGGCGGATCACGGCCGAGCGAGGAGTACCGGGTGAGTGAGGGCGCGGCCATGAAGCGACCGACCATCAAGAAGGGCCCGGCGTCGAAACGGGCGACCATCATGGACGACGTGGCCCCGCAGCGGGCGGACAGCGGGGAAGGCTCGGCGGTGGGGCGGGCGGTCGTCGTGGGGGGTGTGGTGGCGAAGCGGCCGACCATCATGGAGGTGGCGAGGCTTGCCGGGGTGTCGCATCAGACCGTGTCGCGGTACCTCAAGTTCGGCGGCGCGGGGATGAAGGCGGAGACCAGCGAGCGCATCAAGACGGCGATCGAGCAGCTCGACTACCGGCCCAACCTCGTCGCCCGCGCCATGCGCAACCGCCGCACCGGGCGGCTGGCGATGCTCCTGCCCGCCGGCACCGCCGTCAGCGCGCTGGAGCTGCTCGCCGGTGCCACCACGGCGGCCCACGAGGCGGGGTACGTGGTCGAGGTCGTGACGCTCGGCGGCTCCCCGCAGACGTGGGCGCAGCGGGCGCTTGAGCTGTCCGACTCCGGGTTGTTCGAGGGGATCGTGTCGCTGACGCGGATGTCGCTTCCCACGCAGCGGCCGGGCAGCGTGCCGGTCGTCGTGTCACCCGACTACGACGACCGCATGCGCGGGGTCGGGGAGCTCGCCGACGCCTCCCACATGGCCGAGATCGTCGAGGGGCTGGCCGCGTACGGGCACCGGCGGTTCCTGCACCTGGCGGGCGACTACGCGCACGCCTCCGCCCGCGAGCGCCGGCAGGTCTACCTCGACACGCTCGACCGGCTGGGGCTGGAGTCGTACGGGGTGATCGACTGCCGGTGGTCGGCGGCGGCGGCCCGGCAGGCGGTGCTGGACCTGCCGGCCGGCAGCGGCGTCACCGCCGTCATCGCCGCCAACGACCTGGTGGCGGCGGGGGCGATCCGGGGGGCCTGGGAGCGCGGGCTGCGGGTGCCCGCCGACCTGAGCGTCACGGGCTGGGACGACAACCCCGTGGGCGCGTTCCTGCCGCCCTCGCTCACCACCGTCCGCGTCGATCACGAACGGCTGGGGCGGCGGGTGCTGGCCCGGCTGCTGGGCGTGCTGCGTGGCGAGCCGACCACCGAGGACGACGAACCGCTCACCCAGGTCATCTGGCGCGAGTCAACCGGCCCCGCCCCCGCCCAGGCACGCTGACCCCGCCCCGCCGCATCCGAGCGCAGCTCCCAGCGGCCGCCCCATCGAGGGCGTCTTGCCGGACCGCTGGGCCCCAGCGCCCGGCAGGGCCGAGCCGCCCGAGTGTCCCAGCGGTTGGGTGTCGCGGCCTGTCCGGCGGGTGGGTGTCCGGGCGTGCCCGGCGCACCCACCCGGAGGGGCAGGTCACCAGGTTTTGCCGGCCTGTTCGCCGATGGCGCGGTTGATGCGGTTGAAGAAGTTGGTGAGGGCGACCTCCGTCAGGATCGAGGAGAGCTGGTCCTCGGAGAAGTGGGCGGCGGCGGCGTCCCAGATCTCGTCCGTCACGCCCGGTGCGCCGTCCTGGATGCGGGTGGCGGCCTCGGCCAGCGCGAGGGCGGCCCGTTCCGCGTCCGTGAAGAACGGGGTCTCGCGCCAGGCGGCCACGCTGTGGAGGCGTTCGTCGTTCTCCCCGCGTCGCTTCGCCGAGGCCACCGCGGCGTACACGCAGGGGCTGCAGCTGTTGACCTGGCTGACGCGCAGGTGGATGAGGTCGAGCAGGAGGGGGTCGGTGCCGGCCGAGTGGATCGCCTTGTAGAGGCGCTGGATGGCGGTGGTGATGTCGGCGTTCTGGCGGCTCTGCAGGCGTGCTTGCATCGGTGGTGCTCCTTCGTCGGTTACGTGTGCCCGTCCGGGCTCGTCATGGGTGATGACGGAGGAGTTCGGAGAAAGGTAACGACATGTCCGACAGCGGTGCGCTGGGGCCGGTGGCCGAGGCGTTTCAGGGGCAGCGGGAGCGGCTGCACGCGGTGGCGTACCGGATGCTCGGCTCGCACGCCGACGCGGAGGACGTGGTGCAGGAGGCGTGGCTGCGGCTGTCCCGCCAGGACGCGGCGGCCATCGGCAACCTCGCCGGCTGGCTGACCACCGTGGTCGGCCGGATCAGTCTGGACGTCCTGCGCTCGCGCCAGGCCCGGCCGGAGGCGTCGTACGACGACCGGCTGCCCGAGCTGGAGGGGACGGCCGGCGGCGGCGCCGCGCCGGAGGACGACGTGGCGCTCGCGGACTCGGTGGGGCTCGCGCTGCTCGTCGTGCTGGAGTCGCTGGGGCCGAGCGAGCGGCTGGCGTTCGTGCTGCACGACCTGTTCGGGGTGCCGTTCGACGAGATCGGGCAGATCCTGGGCCGTTCCGCGGACGCCGCCAAGATGCTGGCCAGCCGCGCCCGCAGGAAGGTGCGGGCGAGCGAGCGGCCGGCGGCGTCGGGGCGGGAGCACCGGGAGGTGGTGCAGGCGTTCCTGGCCGCTGCTCGTCTCGGCGATTTCGAGGGGTTGTTGCGGGTGCTCGATCCGGACGTCCGGCTGACCGTCGACACTCCCGGCGGGCTGGTCGTCACGCTCGGCGCCACCGAGGTCGCCTCCAGCGCGCGGATGGCGGCCGGCGCGGCCACGCGGGGCGGTTGGGTGCTCGTCGACGGGCTGCCGGCGGTCGCGTCGTGGCGCGAGGACGGCAGCCCGCTGTCGGTCATGTCGTTCACCGTGGTGGCGGGCAGGGTCGCCCGGATCTCCGTCGTGGTGGACCCGGTGAAGCTCGCGGCGATGAACCTGCCGGGATCGGGGTGAGGTCACACCGCGCGGTCGCGGGACGGCACCAGGCGGGCGCCGAGGGCGCGGGCGCCGATCACCATGGCGGCCGCGGCCAGGACGATGTCCTTGAAGATGTACTGCGCCTCAAGGGTGGGGGCGCCGGGGAACAGGTTCGTGAAGAAGAGCACGTACGGGGCGAAGAACCCGACCAGCGCGCCCGTCATCACGACCAGCCCCGTCTTGAGCAGCTTGCCGGTCACGAGCGTGAGCCCGATGAAGACCTCCATGGCGGCGATGACCGCCTGCGCCGCGTAGCCGGACAGCAGGCCCAGGGACAGCTTCTCCAGCGTGGCCACCGACAGCGCCTCGGCCGGGCTCACGCCGGGGAAGAACTTGAGCGTGCCGAAGGCCACGAAGACCAGCCCGAGGCTGACCCGGAGGACGTCGATGCTGTGCCGGGCCAGCCAGCCGGACAGCTTGGCGATCATGGTGTCGGCGGTGGTGATCATGGTCATGGTGTGCTCCCTGCCTGTCGGTGTGGTGTTCCGTCGTGCTTCAGGTTCGCGGAACCGACCGGCGGGGAGCGTCGGGCTGGGGGAGACACCTGGGGTACGCCGTCGCACGTACGCGGGGGGTGCGGCGTACTGCCACAGGTCTCAGGGGTTCGCCCTAGGGGGTGGCGGCGGCCAGGTCAGGCGTACTGCTGAGGTGGTATCGCCACCGCTTGCGGGTCGGTGCGCACCAGCGTGCCGGTCACCGGCTGCGGGTTGCGGATGAGGTTGAGGATCGGGCAGACCCGCTCCACCTCCGCCTGCAGGTGCTTCAGCTCCTCGTCGGACGCGGGCGAGGCGATCCGCACCTCGTACCGGAACCCGTACGGGTGGACGGGGACGTCACCGTCCGGCCCCTGGGCGCGGGGGTCGTACTCGGCGTGCACGTCCACCTCCAGCGAGTCGAGCGGCACGTCGAGCTCGGCCGCCTTGATCAGGAAGATGTGGGTGACGCAACTGCCCAGCACGCCGGTCTGCAGCTCGGGCGAGGTGGGGCCGAGGTCGTAGCCGGCGAAGTCGGGGCCGCTGTCGCTGATGAGCTGGAAGTCCCTGATCCTGATCCGCCGAATGCCGCTGCGGCCCTCGGCGGTGACGTGGGCGCGCAGCGGGACCGGGCCGGTGGCGGGGGCTTCCCGGCGGGCGAGCAGGGCGGCGCGCTTGTGGGACAGGTATTCGCGCAGGGTGGTCATGAAGAACGCTCCTCGGAGAAGTGTCAGCGCAGGGTGACGTGGCCGCGCGGGGTGCCGATGACGGCGCGCAGCGACGGCTCGGGCCCGGCGGCGACGTCGAGCCGGACGCCGAGAGCGGCCAGGTCCCGCTGGAGCGCGTCCGGGTCGGGGTGGGCGGCGGAGAAGGAGATCAGGCCGGCCAGTGGCAGGTCGGAGTCGGCGGGGTGGCGGGTGCCACCCCAGTCGATGAGGAACGGCACCGGCCGCACCTCCGCCGGGTCCTCGCGCCGGGTGAGCCGCCATTCCAGCAGCTCGCCGGCGGGAGTGCGCCGCGACAGGGGCTGCACGTCGCCGGGGTCGTAGCCGCGCTCGCGGGCCAGCCGCACGGCCTTGTCGATGTCGCCGGGCCGCACGGCCCAGGCGGCCAGGCGCGGCTCGGTCAGCGTCTCCAGCCCGAACGCCCGGGGCCGGACGCCGGCCTCCGGGTCCGGGCCGATGATCTCCAGGTAGGAGGAGGGCCCGAAGCGGATGAGGTGGTTGGCCGTGCCTCCGGGATGGCTGCCGCCGCGCACCGGCGTGATCCCGGTGCGCTCGGCGAACTCGGCGACCCCCGCGGCGAGGTCGGGCACCGCGTAGACGAGGTGGTCGAGCTGAGGTTCGGTCACTTCTCCTCCTGGGTGGGCTCGTGAGTGGGCTCGCCGAGGGAGAGCATGAGCCGGTTGGCCCAGCCGAAGAACGCTCCCGCGTGGACGAGGTCGCTGATGGCCAGGTCGTCGAGCCCGGCCGCGCGCAGCGCCGCCAGGTGCTCGGGGCCGAGCGTGGACGGGGTGGAGGCCAGCGCCACGGCGGCGTCGATGATGGCCCGCCAGCGGGCGTCCTGCCGCGCGTCCACCCCCTCGTCGAGCAGCCGCCGCACGTCGCCGGGCCGCTTGGAGTAGTGGCCGGCGAAGCGCGCGTGCACGGAGGCGCAGAAGACGCACCCGTTGTGGCGGGAGGTGGCGGTGGCGGCCAGCTCGCGCTCGGCGCGCGGCAGCCCGCCGTCGGGGTTGTAGAAGATGTCCTGGTCGGTCTTGGTGCGGGCGTGCAGGACGTCGGGGTCGCGGGCGAGCAGCCGGAAGTACGGGGAGGCGGCGCGGGCCCGGTCGACCAGGGCCTCGTGGTGGGCGTCGGTCAGCTCGTCCTCGGTCAGGGGTTCCAGCCAGGGCCGCCAGCCGAGCCGTTCCGTGGTGAACCCGGTCATGCGGTGACCCCTTCCTGGTTGAGCAGGCGCAGGCCGGTGACGACCCGTACCTGGAAGCTGAGGAACGCGACGAGCTGCGACAGCGTGACGATGCCGGTCTCGCTCCAGCCGGCGGCGCGCAGGTCGCGCAGCGCGTCGGCGCGGGCCTCGCGGGGGCGGAAGACGAGCAGGTGGGCGTGCTCGAACGCGGCGGCCAGCCGGACCCCGAGCGCGGCCGGATCGTTGACCCGGTAGCGCGGGCCCTCGCGGCTCTCGGCCGCCAGGGCGCCCTCGTAGACGCCGTAGGGGCCGGTGGCGCGGCCCGCCTCGATCTCGGTCTCGACGGCTTTGAGCAGGCCGGGTGACAGCTCGGCGAGGCGGTCGGCGTAGAAGCGGGCGACGGTGAGGTCCTGGTGCAGGCCGGTGACGAAGGCGGCGACGCCGTCGCGCTCGACGAGCGTCACCTCGCCCTCGTCGTCGGGGGTGAAGAGCGCGTCGTAGCCGCGCTGGGCGTGCTCGCGGGCGTCGGGGCGCCGGTCGCGCAGCCGGTCGAGGGAGGAGCCGGGGGCGATCCCGGCCAGGTGGTCGATGACGTCAGTGATCATTTCTTGCTCAATTCGACGGTGGGCCGCCAGCCGAACGCGGGGGCGACCTCGGTGGCCAGCAGTTCGATGGAGCGCAGGACCAGAGGGTGCGGCGGGTCGACGGAGTGGACCTGGAAGACCAGGTCGGTCGCCTGCCGCAGGGTGGGGTCGGCGCGCAGGCTGTCGATGACGTCCTGCGGGGTGCCGAGGTGCACGTCGAAGGCGGTGATGCGGCTGTCGAGGTCGCTGCCGGGCAGCTCGAACGGCAGCCGCCGCCGGCCGAGCCCGATCTCGGCGTAGCGCAGCGCGTCGGCGCGGCTGTCGGCGACGAACGCGGTGCGCGACGCCATGATCCGCGGGGTGGCGCCGGCCGGCAGGCTCTCGTGGTACGCCTCGACGATGGGGAGCTGCAGGTCGGCCAGCGTGGCCTGGGGCCGCTCGGCGGGCCGTGGCTGGGTGCGGGAGAGCATCAGCCCGTGGCCGGCCCGCCCCGCCCTGGCCCCGCCGGCGACGGAGAACGTGGCCTCCCACACGGCGCCGAGCAGGCGGGGCGCGGGCGGGTAGAGCCGGTTGCCGCCGCCGAGGTCCTCGCCGGCCCAGGCGCGGCGCAGCGCCCACAGGTGCTCGGCGTACAGGGCGGCGCGGTCGGCGGCGTCGTGCCCGAACGGCCCGAACGCCGACGGGGTGCCGCCCCCGCCGACGCCCACCTCCAGCCGCCCGCCGGTGAGCAGGTCGAGCACGGCGGTGTCCTCGGCGACGCGCAGCGGGTGTTCGAGCGGCAGCGTGATGATGCCGGTGCCGAGCCTGATGTGCCGGGTCGTGGCGGCGACGTGGGCCAGGAACACCAGCGGCGCGGGCAGCCCGCCCTCCTCTCCGTCGAAGTGGTGCTGCGCCACCCACGCGGTGTCGAACCCGTGCGCCTCGGCGTGCCGGATCTGCTCGGCGGCCAGCCGGTAGCGCTCGCCGGGCGGCGCGTCGTCGAGGAGCCGCGTGAAGAAGCCCAGCCTCATCGGACGCGCTCCGGGATCGCGGCCAGCAGCTCTCGGGTGTAGTCGTGCCGGGGGTCGCTGAAGACCTGGCGGGTGGTTCCGGTTTCCACGATGCGTCCTTTGCTCATGACGGAGACGGTGTGGGAGATCTGGCGCACCACGGCCAGATCGTGCGAGATGAACAGGTAGGTCAGGCCCAGCTCGCGCTGGAGCCGTTCGAGCAGGGCGAGGATCTGGGCCTGCACGGTGACGTCGAGCGCGGAGACCGCCTCGTCGAGCACCAGCACCTCGGGCTCGGCGGCCAGCGCGCGGGCGATGGCCACCCGCTGCCGCTGCCCGCCGGACAGCTCGCGCGGCCGGCGCGCGGCCAGCTCGCCCGGCAGCGCCACCCGCTCCAGCAGGTCGGCGACGCGGGCGCGCCGGGCGGGGCGGTCGCCGAGCCCGAAGTTGCGCAGCGGCTCCTCGATGATCTCTCCGATGGTCTGGCGAGGGTCGAGCGACCCGTACGGGTTCTGGTAGACGAGCTGCACGTGCCGGCGGAAGCGGCGGCCGTCCGGCGCCCCTGCGATGCTGACCGTTCCCGAGGTGGGCGTGGCGAACCGCGCGACCATCCTGGCCGTGGTCGTCTTGCCGGAGCCGGACTCCCCCACCAGCGCGTGCGTGGTGCCGCGCGTGACCTCGAAGGAGACGCCGTCCACGGCGCGGAACGGGCGCCGCCCGACGCGGAACTCCTTGACCAGGTCGCGCACCACGATCGCGGGCGGCCCGCCGGGATGGTCGGGGAACGGCCGCGCCGACAGGGCCGGGGCGTCGTCCAGCAGCCGCTTGGTGTAGCCCTCCTGCGGGGCGGCCAGCACCGAGGACGTCGGGCCGCGCTCCACGACGCGGCCGTCCTTCATCACGACCAGCCGGTCCGAGCGGCCCGCCGCCACGCCGAGGTCGTGGGTCACCAGCAGGACGGCGGTGCCGTACTCGGCGCGCAGGTCGTCGATGAGGTCGAGGATGCGCCGCTGCACGGTGACGTCGAGGGCGCTGGTCGGCTCGTCGGCGATGATCAGGCTCGGCCGCAGGGCGATCGCGGCGGCGATGAGGACGCGCTGCCGCATGCCGCCGGACAGCTCATGCGGGTACTGCCGGGCGCACGTCTCCGGGTCGGGCAGGCCGACGCGGGCGAGCAGGTCGAGGACGCGGGCGCGGATCTTGCGGCGGTCGCGCTCGCCGTGCACGCGCAGCACCTCGCCGATCTGGGCGCCGACGGTCTTGACGGGGTCGAGGGAGTTCGCGGGGTCCTGCGGGACGAGGCCGATCCTGCTGCCGCGGACGGACCGCAGGCGGCGCTGCGACCAGCCGGCCAGGTCGGCCTCGCCGAACAGGATCCGGCCCGCGTCCAGGGTGGCGTTGGACGGCAGCAGCCCGATGAGGGCGTGGGCCGTGGTGGACTTGCCGGACCCCGACTCGCCGACGACGGCCACGACCTCGCCCGGCTCGACCGACAGGGACACGCCGTGCACCGCCGGTCGGCCGTCGTAGGAGACCTTGAGGTCGTGCACCTCCAGCAGGCTCATCCGCGTTCCCTTCCGATCGAGCGGCTGATGCGCCCGGCGGCCAGCACCACGGCCACCACGACGGCGCCGGGCAAGGTGGTCAGCCACCACGAGGTGGCCAGGTAGTTGCGCCCCTCCGCGATGAGCAGCCCCCACTCGGGGGTGGGCGGCTCGGCGCCGTAGCCGAGGAAGCCGAGCGTCGAGATGGCCAGGATGGCGGCGCCGAACTGCAGGGCGGCCAGCGCGACGACGGGGCCGAGCGAGTTGGGCAGCACGTGCCGCCACAACACCGCGCCGAACCTGCCGCCGCTGCCGAACGCGGCCTCCACGTAGTCGGTGCGCCGCACCCGGACGACCTCGGCGCGGGCCAGCCGGGCGAAGGCCGCCACGGAGCCGATGCCGACGGCGATCGCCACGTTCACCGTGCCCGGGCCGAGCAGGATGATCACGGTCAGGGCCAGGAGCAGGCCGGGCACCGACAGCAGCACGTCCACGACCCGCATGACCGCCGCGTCCGCCACGCCGCCGGCGGCGCCGGCCAGCAGGCCGAGCAGCGTGCCGAGCAGCAGGCCCACCCCGACGGCGACGAGCGCCCCCGACAGGGAGTGCACCGAGCCGTGCACCACCCGGGCGAAGACGTCCCGCCCGACCGCGTCGGTGCCGAACAGGTGGCCGGCGCCCGGCGGGCGCAGCTTCTCCGCCGGTACGCCGGCGATCGGGTCGTACGCGGTGAACAGGCCGGGCACGACCGCCCAGAGCAGCACGAGCCCGACCATCAGCCACGCCACCACCAGCCCGACGGCCACGCGGCCCCGCGGGCGCCTCGCCGCCCGCGCCGGGACCGGCACGCCGCCGCTGCCCACGCCGCCCGCGCCCGGGACAGACGCGCCCGTCATGCCGCCGCTCCCTTCAGCCGGGGGTCGAGGATCGGGAACAGCACGTCCACCAGCAGGTTGACCAGCACGAACACGGCGGCGGCGAGCACCACGACGGCGAGCATCACCGGCGTGTCCTGCGCGTTGACGGCCTGCTCGGTCAGCCGGCCGATCCCGGCCCGGCCGAAGACGGTCTCGGTCACGACCGAGCCCGCGATCAGCTCGCCGAGCGTCAGGCCGGCCACGGTGAGCGTCGGCAGCACGGCGTTGCGGGCCACGTGCCGCCACAGGATCCACCAGCGCGAGGCGCCCTTGGCCGCGATCACCGGCACGAACGGCTGCGCGTACACCTGGTCGATGGCGCGCGCCAGCACCTGCGCGATCGGCGCCGAGATCGGCACGGCCAGCGTCAGCACCGGCAGGACGAGCTGCTGCACCTCGCTGCCGCCGATCACCGGCACCAGCCGCAGCCGGAACGAGAAGATCTGGATCAGCAGGATGCCCAGCCAGAACGCCGGCACCGAGATGAACAGCGACGGCACCGACAGCAGCGCCCCGCGCAGCCAGGAGGCCGGGCTGTAGCTCGCCGCGAACGCGATGACCACGGCGATCACCACGGCCAGCAGGAACGCCGCCGACGCCAGCCGGGCCGTCTCGGGCAGCGCCTCGGCCAGCCGCTCGACCACGGGCGTGCCGGTGTCGATCGAGTAGCCGAAGCTGCCGGTCAGGAAACCGAGCAGGGTGTGGGCGTAGTCGGCCAGCGGCGAGGCGCCGGCGTAGTACGCCCGGATCTCGGCGATCTGCTGCGGCGACAGGCCGAGCTCCGGGTTCTGGAACTTGATCAGGATCGAGTCGCCGGGCAGGAGCTGCAGGAGCACGTAGCTCGCGGTGAAGGCGGCCCACAGCACGAGAGCGGCCTGCCCGGCACGCGACAGCAGGTAGCGGGTCACTGCCGCGCCTTCCACACGGAGTAGAACCACGGCCGGGCGACCGCCTCGAAGGCCACGCCGCGCACGTACGGGGCGGCGCCGTACACCTGGGGCTCCTCGAACAGCGGGATCGCGTAGCCCTGCTCGATCACGTACCGCTGGATCTCGGCGACCTTGGCGTTGCGCCGGCTCACGTCGGGCTCGGCGGACTCCTCCTCCAGCAGCCGGTCCAGCTTCTTGTCGTCGGACAGGATGACGTCGCGGTTCTTGCTGTGGAGGTGACTCTTGATCACGTCCTGGTCGGCGCGGCCGACCATGCCGTGCTGGATGGCGGTCTTCTCAGCGTCCTTGATGTCGACGGCCTGGGTGCCGGCGTCGGCGGGGCGGATCTCCAGCTTGACGCCGAGCTTCGTCCACTGCTGGGCGACCAGCTCCAGGGTCTGCTTGGACAGCGGCTGCGGGCCGGAGACGAACACGCCGAGCTGCAGCCGCTTGCCGTCCTTGACGCGGACGCCGTCGGCGCCCTTGACCCAGCCCGCCTGGTCGAGCAGCGCGTTCGCCTTGGCCGGGTCGTAGACGAGCTCCTTGGACAGGTCCACGTAGCCCTGCGCGAGGTGGCTGAGCACGGACGTGGCGACCGGGTAGCTGGCGGTGAAGAGGGTGTCGACGATCTCCTTGGCGTTCGTGCCGAGCCGCAGCGCCGTGCGGACGTTCACGTCCTTGATGAGGCTGTTGCCGGGCCGCAGGTAGAGGCCGTTGTTCACGCCCCGCGTGGGCTCGGCGTAGATGGTGAAGCCGGCGTCCTTGACGGTCTGCTCGTCGTACGCCTGCACGTACCGCACCATGTCGGCCTGGCCGGAGGTGAGCGCGCCGACGCGCACGTTGTCCTCCGGCGTGACGATGATCTTGATTTCGTCGAGGTACGCGCGGCCCTGGTGCTTCGACGACGGCGGCGCCCAGTTGTAGTCCTTCCTGGCGACCAGGTCGACCTCCTTGTCGACGATCTGGTTCTTCAGGGTGAACGGGCCGGAGCCGACGATGTTCTTGAGCTGGCACTGCTGCTCGTACGGCAGCGAGATCGTCCTCTTCGACACCAGGCCCGCGCCGATCACGGAGGTGCCCTGGAGGAAGCCGGGCGACGGCTTGTCGAAGTGGAAGCGCACGGTGAGCGGGTCGATCACCTCGCTGCGCTCGTAGTTGTTGACGAACTCGGCGACGGGCAGCTTGAGCTTGTCGTCGCCGAGGCCGTACACGTCGAAGTTGGCGGCGACGGCGTCGGCGTCCAGCTTGGTGCCGTCGCTGAACGTCACGCCGTCGCGCAGGTGGAAGGTGTACTCGGTGGCGTCCTCGTTGATCTCCCACTTGGTGGCGATCCACGGCTCGATCTCGAGCGTCTCCGGGTTCTGCCAGGTGAGCTTGTCGGTGATCTGGTTGAGGATGCCGCCGTTGGGATAGAAGCCGGCGGCGGGCAGGTAGAGGCACGTGGGCGGCTGATGCTCCAGGTAGGTGAGCGTGCCGCCCTGGACGGGCGTGCCGTCGCCGCCGGGCGCCGGGCCGGCGGCTCCCCCGGCGCCGCCACAGGCGCCGAGGAGGCCCACGAGGGTGAGCGTGACGACGGTGCGCAGCGGTCTGGATGGAGACATGGGGGTACTGCCCTTCATGAACGTCTGGAAGCTAAACCAGCTTAACCTACCTAAATAGTAGAAAATCAAGTCGGGGGTCTTGGTCGCGGGGTCGCGGATGGCGTGGCTAGGCGCTCAGCACCTTGCGCAGCAGCGCGCCGAACTCGGCGGGATGCGTGGTCAGGCCCACGTGTCCGCCCGGGAAGAGCACGAACTCCGTGCCCAGCCGCTCGGCCAGGCAGGCGGCGGTGCGGTGGGGCAGCTCACCGCGCGAGTCCTCGCCGGCCGCGAGCACCAGCCGGTCCGACAGGGTACGCAGCCGGTCCAGGTCGGGGGCGTAGGCCATGAAGCTGGGAACGATCCGGCCGAGGAAGTACGGCAGGTCGGCCAGCGTCCGCTCGGCCCGCGCCGCCGCCTGAGGCGGCAACTCGACGGGGGCGGCGCTCGGGGGTGCATCGCTCCTGGAGGTGCCGCCTGTCGGAGTGCCGCCTGCCGGGGCGGCGCTTGCCGGGGCGCCGCCTGCCGGAGTGCCGCCCGCCGGGGCGGCGCTCGCGGGAGCGGAGTCCTTGCTCGCCTCTGCGGCGAGGCCGGCCGCGAACATGGCCGCCGCCGGCATCAGGCCCTCGCGGTGGAGGGTGTCGGCGACGCGGGCGAGCATCGCGCGGTGCACGGCGGCGTCCGGCAGCACCTCCACCACCGGCGGCTCGTGCGCCACGACGCGCTCGATCCGCTCCGGGTGGGTGGCGAGCAGGTGCAGGGCGGCGATCGCGCCCGAGCTGCAGCCGGCCACGCGGGCGGGCGCCCCCGGGGCCAGCAGCTCCAGCAGCCGGAACGCGTCATCGGCCTGCTGCGCGACCGTCTGCGGGGCCTCCGGGTCGTCGAGGGGGCTGCGGGACAGGCCGCGCGGGTCGTACGAGACGACCGTGTGCGCGCCGGCCAGGTCGTCCGCGACCCCGTCGAACGCGGCGGCGCCGCCCGTGCCGCCGGGGATCAGCAGCAGGAGCGGGCCGCTGCCGCGCACCTCGTAACGGATGGTCGCGCCGTCCACGCGCAGGTGGCCGACGGTTGGACTGGTGCCGGTCATGTCGAATCTCCTTCAGTCGGATGTGCGGGCCAGTTCTCCAGGAGGGTGTGCAGGGCGTCGAGGCTGCGCGCCCAGGTGGCCTCCGCCGGCCGGACGTGCGCGAACCCGCCCGCCGCCTCCAGGCTGACGAAGCCGTGCAGCGTGCTGCGCAGCAGCCGGACCGCGTCGGTCAGGTCGGGCTCCTCCAGCTCGTACGCCCGCAGCATGCGGTACGTCAGCTCGATCGCCCGCCGGGGCCCGGTGGCCCTGGCCACGAGCTCGGGGTCGATCTCCATGGGCGTCTGCGTCGCGGTGTAGCGGCCGGGGCGCTCGTGGGCATACGCCCGCCACGCGTTCGCGTACGCCACGAGGGCGTCCCTGCCCGCCCGGCCGGCGGTGGCCTCCGCGATGCGGACGGTCTTCTCGTCGGCCGCCAGCAGCGCGATCCGTCCGCGCAGGTCGTCGAGGTTGCGGACGTGCGCGTACAAGCTGGCGTCCTTCACCCCGAGCCGGCGCGCCACCGCCGACATCGTCACGCGCTCGAGCCCGACCTCGTCCGCCAGCTCGGCCCCGACGAGCGTCACCCGCTCGGCCGTCAGCCCCATCCGCGCCAATGCACGTCACCCCTTTCCTAGAGTCCTTAGGTTATACCTAATCATCCTAGGAAACCGCATCTCCTTTTCCAGACATCCCAGCAATTTTCGGCGAGCTGCTGAAAGTTTCACCGCCGCCAGCCACCTCATCTGAGCCCTCTGACCAGGCCGTTCGACCAACTCGCCACTCCCCACCCACCCGACCCCTCACACTCTGACCAGAAACATTGACAACTTCACACAACGCGCCCGATACTTTCGCCACCGTTCCGATAGTTTCGAAGATGCCCACCTTCACGAGAAGGAAGCACTCAGATGAACGACGCCCCCCACCCCCCACCGAGCCGCCGGCGCGGACGCATGAGGCGGCTCGCCGGCCGGGCCCTCGCCGTGGTCGCCGCGCTGGCCGTGGCCATGCTGCCGAGCGTCGCACACGCGGCCATCACCACCAACCAGACCGGCACCAACAACGGGTACTTCTACTCGTTCTGGACCGACAGCCAGGGCACGGTCTCCATGGAGCTGGGCTCCGGCGGCAACTACAGCACCTCGTGGCGCAACACCGGCAACTTCGTGGCCGGCAAGGGCTGGAACCCCGGCGGCCGCAGGACGGTCAGCTACTCCGGCAGCTTCAACCCGTCGGGCAACGCCTACCTGACGCTGTACGGGTGGACGAGGAACCCGCTCGTCGAGTACTACATCGTCGACAACTGGGGCACCTACCGGCCCACCGGCACGTACAAGGGCACGGTCACCAGCGACGGCGGCACGTACGACATCTACCAGACCACCCGCTACAACGCGCCGTCCATCGAGGGCACCCGCACCTTCAACCAGTACTGGAGCGTGCGCCAGCAGAAGAAGACCGGCGGCACCATCACGGCCGGCAACCACTTCGACGCCTGGGCCCGCTACGGCATGAACCTGGGCACCCATGACTACCAGATCCTCGCCACCGAGGGTTACCAGAGCAGCGGCAGCTCCAACATCACGATCGGCGGCTCCTCCGGCGGCGGCGGCGGTGGTGGTGGCGGCGGTGGCGGTGGCGGCGGTTGCACCGCCACGCTCTCCGCGGGCCAGCAGTGGAGCGACCGCTACAACCTCAACGTGTCGGTCAGCGGCTCCAGCAGCTGGACCGTCACGATGAACGTGCCCTCCCCCGCGAAGATCCTGTCCACCTGGAACATCAACGCCAGCTATCCCAGCTCCCAGGTCCTGACCGCCACGCCGAACGGCAGCGGCAACAACTGGGGCGTGACCATCCAGCACAACGGCAACTACACCTGGCCGACGGTCTCCTGCAGCGCGGGCTGACCCGGCCGGGAAACCCGCGGGAAGAACCCGTGGCGCGGCGGTACCTCCTGGCCGCCGCGCCACCCCGCTGCCCGCGTCCCGGCCCCGCGTCCCAGCCCCGCGTCCCAGCAGGAGGGTCTCAGAACGGGAAGGCGCGCCCCTGGTCGCGTACCGTCACCCACTGCGTCTCGCAGAACTCCTCGGCCGCGAACCCCAGCCCGAACCGCCCCCACCCGCTGCCCTTGACCCCGCCGAACGGCATGTGCGGCTCGTCGTTGACCGGCTGGTCGTTGACGTGCACGATGCCGGCGTCCAGGGCGGCGGCCAGGCGCAGGCCGCGGCGGCTGTCGCCGGTGATGACGGAGGCGACGAGGCCGAGGTCGGCACGGTTGGCGCGGGCGACGGCCCGCTCGGCCGACTCGACCGTCTCCAGCACCACCACCGGCCCGAACGTCTCCCCCTGCGCGATCTCCGCCTCGTCCGGGACGTCGGTGAGCACCGTGGCGGGGTAGCACGGCGGCGCGGGGACGCCGCCGGCCAGGACGCGGGCGCCGAGCCCCACCGCCTCCTTCACCCGGCGGTCGAGCAGGGCCAGCGCCCACTCGTTGATCACCGGGCCGACGACGGTGGCGGGATCGGCCGGATCGCCCATGGGCAGGGCCGCCGCCCTGGCCGCGAACCGCTCGGCGAACGCCTCGGCCAGCGGGCGCTCGACGTAGATGCGCCGGGCGCACATGCACACCTGCCCCTGGTGCACGAACGCGCCGAACGTCGCGGCGTCCACCGCGTAGCCGAGGTCGGCGTCGGCCGCCACGATGAGCGGGTTCTGGCCGCTGAGCTGCAGCAGGACCCGCTTGAGGTGGCGGCCGGCCCGCTCGGCCAGCCGCCTGCCGGTGGGCGTCGAGCCGGTGAAGCTGACCCGCTTGACGAGCGGGCTCGCCAGCAGCGCGTCGGCGACCGCGCCGGCCTCGCCGGGCGCGTGGGTGACGACGTTGAGCACCCCTGGGGGCAGGCCCGCCTCCGCCATGATCTGCGCCCAGAGCACGCCCCCGGTGTAGGGGGACTCCTCGGACGGTTTCAGCACCACCGTGTTGCCGAGCGCGAGCGGACCGGCGATGGCCCGGCCCGACAGGGTGAGCGAGGCGTTCCACGGCGCGATGGCCGCCACCACGCCGGCCGGGCGGCGTACGGCCATCGCCTGGGTGCCCGCCACGTCGGACGGCAGCAGCTCGCCGGACGGCCGGTAGGGCAGGTGGGCGGCCTGGCGCAGCAGCTTGACCGTGAGGTCGAGCTGGATCTCGCCGAAGTGGCGGCCGCAGCCGGTCTCGGCGGCCAGCGCGGCCAGCACCTCGCCGCCGCGCCGCTCCAGGATGGCGGCGGCGCGCAGGAAGACCTGCTGGCGCTGCTCCGGCAGCGCCCGTGACCAGCCGTCGAACGCCTCGTGCGCGGCGGTGACGGCCCGCCCGGCGTCCTCGCCGTCGCCGGCGGCGACCTCGCCGAGCGTCTGGCCCGACCATGGTGACCGGTTCGGATAGGAACGCCCGGAAACGGCCGTGCACCACTCCCCGCCGATGAAGTGCCCGACGCGCCACCCCTCGGACATCACGCTCGTCTCTCCTCGCGCGCTCGTCGTCACACCTCCGGCTTGTAAGAGTGCCACCCCGCGGGCGACGCCCCCCAACCGGGGTTCGAACCTGCGGAACGGTCGGCCTCTATTCTGACCCTCGTGACCGCCGACGACAGCCCTCACCCGCGCGGCCGCCCGGCCGCCGGCGCCGCGTTCTCCGTCTCGCTGGAGCGCGGCCTGCGCATCCTGTCCGCCTTCACCGGCAACCGCTCCGTGCTGGGCATCGCCGACCTCGCGCGGACGGTCGGGCTCAACAAGAGCACGACGCACCGCTACGTCGCCACGCTCACCAAGCTCGGCTACATCCAGCAGGACCCCGAGACCAGGAAGTACTTCCTCGGCCCCCGGGCCGCCGACCTGGGTTTCGCCGCGATCGACTCCATGGAGCTGGGCAAGGTGGCGGGCCCGCTGCTGCAGGCGCTGGCCGACGAGACGGGCTGCACCGTGAGCATGGGGCTGTGCGACGGCCCCGACGTCGTCTACGTCGACCGCCGCCGCAGCGCCCGGCGCAACGCCGCGGCCATGGACCTCAACCTGCACGTGGGCTCGCGGCTGCCGGCGTACTGCACGTCGATGGGCAAGGTGCTGCTGGCCTTCAAGGACGCGGCGGCGCTGCGGCAGATCCTCGACCACACCGACATGGCCCGCAGGGGCCCCAAGACGATCACGAACCGCGAGCAGCTCACGGCGGCGCTGGCCAAGGTGCGCCAGAGCGGGGTGGCGGTCAACGACGAGGAGCTGGCGCCGGGGCTGCGCTCGTTCGCGGCGCCGGTGCGCGACCGCTCCGGCGAGGTGGTCGCGGCGGTGAACGTCGCCGTGCACCTCACCGTGGCGCCCACGGCGGTCGAGGCGCTGGCGGCCCGCATCGAGCCGCCGCTGCGCCGCACCACCGCCGAGATCTCCCGCCGCCTCGGCCACCGCCCCTGACTCACTGTTCCGGTGGGGGAAATCGCGTTCCAGCCCTCCGAACGTTCTGTTGCCCTGATGGGGTCCCCTCCGTAGCGTCACCTCAACTTCCGCCGGCCCGGCCGTGACGCCCGTACAAGGAGGAACCGCCCATGGGACTGCTCGACAGCGTCGACTGGCAGGCGAACATCTACAAGAACGGCGCGTGGTCGGCCGCCCGCGGCGGCGACTACGCGGTCGTCGAGCCCGCCACCGGCGGCGAGCTCGGCCGGATGGGGCGGGCGACGCCCGAGGACGTGGCGGAGGCCGCGGCGAGCGCCGCCGCCGCGCAGCGGGAGTGGGCCGCGCTGCCGCACACCGCCCGCGCCGCCGTCCTGCGCAGGGCCGGCGACCTGTGGCAGCGGCACGCCGAGGAGATCAGCGGCTGGAACGTGCGCGAGGTCGGCGCGGTCCCCGGCATGGCGGGGTTCGCGCTGCACGTGGCCGCCGAGGAGTGCTACCAGGCGGCGGCGCTGCCCGCGCGGGCGATCGGCGAGGTGCTGCCGTCGGAGCAGCCGCGCCTGTCGCTGGCGCGGCGGGTCCCGGCCGGGGTGGTGGCGGTGATCTCGCCGTTCAACGTGCCGATCATCCTGGGTGTCCGGTCGGTCGCCCCGGCGCTCGCGCTCGGCAACGCGGTTCTGCTCAAGCCCGACCCCCGGACGGCGGTCACCGGCGGCACGCTGCTGGCCCGCGTCTTCGAGGAGGCGGGCCTGCCGCCGGGCGTGCTGCAGATGCTGCCGGGCGGCCCCGACGTGGGCGAGGCGCTGATCACGGACCCGCACGTGCGGGTCGTCTCCTTCACCGGCTCCACCGCCGTCGGCCGGCGCATCGGCGAGCTGGCCGGCAAGCACCTGAAGCGGGCTCATCTGGAGCTCGGCGGCAACTCGGCGCTGCTCGTGCTGGACGACGCCGACGTGGACGCCGCCGTGAACCTCGCGGCCTGGGGCTCGTTCTTCCACCAGGGCCAGATCTGCATGACGACCGGCCGCCACCTGGTCGCCGACCGGCTGTACGACGCGTTCGTGGAGGGGCTGGCCGCCAAGGCCGACGCGCTGCCCGTCGGTGACCCGGCCGCCGGGGAGGTCGCGCTCGGGCCCGTCATCGACGCCGGCCAGCGCGACAAGATCCACCGCCTGGTGACCGCGAGCGTCGAGCAGGGCGCGCGGGCCGCGTCCGGCGGCACGTACGACGGGCTCTTCTACCGGCCGACGGTGCTGGCGGACGTGCCGCTGACCGCGCCCGCGTTCGCCGAGGAGGTCTTCGGCCCGGTCGCGCCGGTCACCCGCGTCTCCTCCGCCGAGGAGGCCGCCGAGCTGGCCGCCGCCGGCGAGTACGGCCTGTCGCTCGGCATCGTGACCCGGGACGTGATGCGCGGCCTGGCCGTGGCCGAGCGGATCCCGACGGGGATCGTGCACATCAACGACCAGACGGTCAACGACGAGGCCAACGCGCCGTTCGGCGGCGTGCGCGCCTCCGGCACCGGCTCCCGGTTCGGCGGGGCGGCGGCCAACGTCGAGGCGTTCACGGAGACCCGCTGGATCACGCTGCGCGGCGAGCCGCCCCGCTACCCGTTCTGACGCGCGCCCGGCGCATCACCCGCCGGCCTGACGCGCGCCCCGGCTCGCGGGCTTGTGCCAGACGGAGACGTGGCTCCTGCTGTCGCCGGTGAACGGCTCGCGCCGCCAGCCGGCCCAGCGCTCGCGCAGCGTCATGCCGGCCAGGCGGGCCATCAGGTCCAGCTCGGCCGGCCACACGTAGCGGTGGGTCGAGGAGTACGTCTCCACCTGCCCGTCCACGGTCCAGTAGTGGTGGGAGACGGCGAGCTGCGCGGCCACGTCGTACTCCTCGAACCCCAGGTGCTCCGGGGTCACGGCGAACGGGTGGACGGTCTGGCCGGGCGGGAGGCGCCGCAGCTCGGGGACGTACACCTCGATGACGAAGCAGCCGCCCGGCTCCAGGTGCGCCGCCACGTTGCGGAAGCACGCGACCTGCTCGTCCTGCGTGGTCAGGTTCGTGATCGTGTTGCGGGCGAGGTAGGCGAGGGCGAAGGTGCCGGGCACCCGCGTGGCGGCGAAGTCGCCGACGGTCACGCCGACGTCCTGCCCGCCGGGTTTGGACCGGAGCTGGGCGATCATCGCGGCCGACAGGTCGATGCCGTGCACGGGGACGCCGCGCCGGCGCAGGGGCAGGGCGAGGCGTCCGGTGCCGACGCCGAGCTCCAGTGCGGCGCCCGGCCCCGCGAGCGCGGCGAGGAAGTCGACGGCCGGCTCTACCACGGCGGGGTCGAACAGCTCGGGCCATTTCGCCTCGTAGGTCTCGGCCAGGCGGGCGTCGAAAGTGTTCTGCGGCATACGGCCACTGTGAGCGCGACCGCCTTTTCGCGACAGAGGCGCACATCGTGTCTTCCTTGCGTACAGTGTTCCTGGGCACGCCCTGGCCCGCGCCGTGCCGGGCGACCAGCGGTTCAGCTCGCGGCCCGAGCTGATGCACTACCCGCTGCCGGGCGTGGCGTTCGACGAGATGCCGCCCGGGGCGGTCGGCGACCTCACCGCGATCGACGCCCCCGAGCACACCCGCTTCCGCAAGCTGCTGATCGGCACGTTCACCGTCCGCCGCATGAGCCTGCTCGCCGAGCGCGTCGAGCAGATCACCGCCGCGCAGCTCGACGTCCTGGCCGAGCACGGCCCGCCCGCCGACCTGGTGCGCCTGTTCGCCCAGCCGGTGCCCGCGCAGGTGATCTGCGAGCTGCTCGGCGTCCCGCTGATCGGGCGCTTCCCCACGCTGCGCCTGGCCGTGCCCGCCGCGGACGTGCCGCTGCGCGGCGGCCTGGACATCTACGGCGCCGAACGGCTCCTCGCTACCTGGGACGACTGATCACCAGGGCTGCGCCGTTTAACTACATGCCCTTTTGCGACGTCTGGGCTATGGTCGCCCGTATGACGGGACCGTGGGGCACCGCACCACGAAGGTCCATCGCGTTCACCGGCGTGATGGGCCTGGTCCTGCTGTCCCTGCTCGTCGTCGGCGCCTCCTGGACCTCCGGCACCGGCTTCGGCCCGCCGTCCGGCACGGCGTACGAGCAGGTGTGGAGCCTGGGCGATCCGGGCGCCGAGCCGGCCGGGCTGCCGCCCCAGGCCACCAGCGTGCGCGAGCACCACGTGCTGTCGCTGTGGCCGCCGCTGCGCGGCGAGCGGCAGGCCGAGGCCGCCCAGCCGGCGCTGCTGCCGTCGCCCGGCCACGACGAGGCCGCGCTCCGCGACCCGCAGCAGCTCGCCCACCTGCCCACCGGGTCACGCAGCCCGCCGCTGATTTAGCCGCCCCACCCCCTGGAGCCCTGCGGACGTCCGCGGGGCCTTGCCGCGCGTGCCCGTCTCACGGCGGCCCGCGCGAAGCGGCGGCTCCCCACGACGGCCGGCCCGGTGTGTGCCGGCCGCCTCATCAGCGTGCCCACCTCCGACGAAGGACCTTCGCGACCATGGCCGACACCAACGCCAACGCACACCTCAGCACCGTCCAGCTCCAGGCGCTGCGCCAGGACATCGAGGAGCAGCTCGAACGGCGCAGCCGCCACCTGCTCGGCCTGCGGGCCGAGGCGCAGGACAGCACCGGCGCCGACGACACATGGCAGGAGCTGCTCGTCTCCCTGACCACCGCCGACCGCGCGATCGCCGAGCTGACGCAGGCGCTCGACCGGCTGGCCGCCGGCGCCTACGGCCGCTGCGGGGAATGCGGGGCGGGCATCCCGTTCGAGCGGCTCAAGATCCGCCCGCTGGCCCGCTACTGCATCGGCTGCCAGCGCCGGGCCGAGACGGCGTAGCCCTCCGGGCCGCGCGGGGGCGGGGATCACCCCCGCGCGGTCACCGCGTACACGCGGGTCGTGCCGAACACGCCCGCCTCCCCGCGCCGCCGCCACGGCGCGAGCGTGCGGGCCACCGTGCGGAGGTGGCGGAAGCGGCCCGTGCTCAGCAGGTGCGCCTCCTCGACGGGGTTGAAGTAGATGAGGGTGATCGGGCGCGGGTTCCTGTCGGCCGAGTGCAGCAGCCGCTCCATGGCGGCGGCGAACGTGCGGCCGCGGAACGGGTTGTTGAGGAACACCACGCTGACGTCGTCGGGGATGTCGTAGTCGAGCACGTCCGAGCTGACGAACTCGACCTCGCGGGCGCGCAGCCGCAGCCTGGTCCTGGCCAGGTTCGCCCTGGCCACCTCGGTCAGCTCCGGCGACAGCTCGACCCCGATCACCCGCCGGAACGGGTACCTGCCCGCCGCCTCCAGCACCATGCGGCCCTTGCCCGCGCCCAGGTCGAGGAACACGTCCCGGTGGCTGACGTCGCCGGCGGGCAGCGCCCGGCGCAGCGTGCCCCAGTGGGCCGGCGAGTAGTAGA
Organism: Nonomuraea composti; assembly: GCF_012034275.1. Lineage (NCBI taxonomy): Bacteria > Bacillati > Actinomycetota > Actinomycetes > Streptosporangiales > Streptosporangiaceae > Nonomuraea > Nonomuraea composti. Next base: position 33,758 of record NZ_JAATEP010000030.1, read on the forward strand.
CGCGCTCGGGGTGGTCGAGGCCGAAGTCGGCGAGGTCGGCGAAGTCCGCGGTGTTCACGCCGTAGCGCTGGTCGTACATGAGCCTGGCCAGGCGGCGGCGCAGCGGGCGCAGCCGTACGGGCAGGCCGGCGCCCATCATGAGCACCTCCGCCCCGGACGGCTCCAGGCCCAGGGCGAGCGGCGCGCTCGTCGCGAGGGCGCCGAGGAGCAGCGGCACGGCCGTACGCGGGGCGGGCAGGTCGTCGATCACAGTCACAGGCGTCTCCTCGAAGGGGCGGCCGGCGCCGGCGATGGCCGGCTACGGCCCCGAGTCTGACAAGCGGGGGCCCGCCAGGACACCCCCTTGGCCGCTCCTCGCCACAAGGCCGGAGCGGGACACCGCGTCCGGCCCTGCCTCAGGAGCGATCGGTATGCTCGGGCGAACGACTTGCTGGGAGCCGGACATGGCCGATGACCCTACGCCCGTACGACGGGCGTTGTTCCTGCACGCGCCGCTGCGGCGCAGGCCGCGCGCGGTGCTGGAGCGGATGCTGGAGCTGGTGGACGACGACACCCCGCCCGACGGCCCGGACGGCCCGGTCGCGGTGCTGGAGCGGCGGCTGGCCGGGCTGCTCGGCAAGGAGCGCGCGCTGTTCTTCCCGAGCGGGACGATGGCGCAGCAGGCCGTGCTGCGCGTGCACGCCGACCGCAGCGGGCGCCGCACCTTCGCCGGGCACCCGTGCAGCCACCTCGACGTGTGGGAGGAGCAGGGCTACAACGCGGTCCACGGGCTGCGCTTCCGCCGGGCCGGCGACCCGTACGAGCTGATGACCGCGCACGACCTGACCGCCATCGGCGAGCCGCTGGCGGCGGTGGTGTGGGAGCTGCCGCAACGCGACCTCGGCGGCCTGCTCCCCGAGTGGGACGAGCTGGGCGAGCAGGTCGGGCTGGTCCGGGCCACCGGCGCCGCCGCGCACCTCGACGGGGCCCGGCTGTGGGAGGCCCAGACGTACTACCGTCGGCCGCTGGACGAGATCGCCGGCCTGTTCGACTCCGTGTACGTCTCCCTCTACAAGAGCCTCCAAGGCGTCCGGGGCGCCGTGCTCGCCGCGGACGCGGCCACGGTGGCCGCCGCCGGGGTGTGGCGGCAGCGGCTCGGCGGCGGCATCGCCGACGCGTGGCCGCTCGCCCTGGCCGCCCTGACGGGCCTCGACACCGTGGCCGAGCGCATGCCCGCCTACCGGGAGCACGCGATCGCGATCGCCGCCGCCGTCAACGCCGACGGCGCCGCCCGCACCCGGCCCGACGTGCCGCAGACGCCGCTGTTCCACGTGCACCTGCCGGCGCCCAGGCGGGCCGTCGAGCGGGCCGGGCGGGAGCTGCTGGAGGAGCAGGGGGTCCAGCTCTGGGGGCGGGTGCGCGGCGGGCCCGACCCGTACCGCTGCAGCTTCGAGGTCACCGTCGGCGAGAACGCGATGGACTTCACCCCCGAGGAGGTGGCCGCCCTCATCCGCGACGTGCTGGCCCGCGCCGCCAAGTGAACCACCCTTCGGGGGCCGGACACGCGCGTGCCTAGAATGCGCGGGATGGAGCTGAGTCCGCGTCTGCGGGAGGAGTGGGAGTCGCACCGGCCCGCCGTGTTCGGTGCCGCGTACCGGCTGCTCGGGAGCGTGGCCGAGGCCGAGGACGTCGTGCAGGACGTCTGGCTGCGGGCGGCGGCGGCCTCGGACGACCTGGAGCGGGTGGTGGACCTGCGGGCGTGGCTGATCACGGTGGCGGCGCGGACGTCGTACAACGTGCTGAGGTCGGCCCGGGTGCGGCGCGAGGACTACGTCGGGCCGTGGCTGCCGGAGCCGCTGCTGACCGGGCCCGACGCGGCCGGCCCGGTGCTCGTGGACGAGTCGGTGGGCACCGCCATGATGGTGGTGATGCGGGAGCTGGCGCCGCCGGAGCGGGTGGCGTTCGTGCTGCACGACGTGTTCGGGCTGCCGTTCGAGCAGATCGCCGAGGTGCTCGGCAAGTCGGTGCCGGCCACCCGCAAGCTGGCCTCGCGGGCGCGCGCCCGGGTGGCGGCGGCGCGCGAGCGCGAGCCGGCGGCCGCGCGCGGCGAGCGGGAGCGGGTGGTCGCCGCCTTCCGCGCCGCCTCCCAGGCCGGCGACCTGGCCCGGCTGGTGGCGGTGCTGCATCCGGACGTCGTGTACGTCGCCGACGGCGGCGGCAGGACCACGGCGGCCCGCGTGCCGGTGCGCGGCCGTGACCGGCTGGCCTCGATGCTGGCCTGGATCGAGGGGCGGCGCCCGGCCGAGCGGATCGAGCCGGTCGAGGTCGGCGGGCAGCCGGCGCTGGTCACCTACCGGGACGGCGTGCCGGTGTGGGTGGACACGTTCGAGATCCGCGACGGGCGGATCGTCACCATCTGGCGGGTGGTGAATCCCGACAAGCTCCGGCATCTCAGTCACCTTTGAGCGGGCTGTGTTGTCTCCCTGGCGACCACCAGGACGTCACTGACGAAGGAGACACACATGCCGCACATCGTGATCCTCGGTGCCGGGTTCGCCGGAGTGTGGGCGGCGGCCGCGGCCGCGCGCGTGCGCGACGGCGCCGACCTGGACATCACGCTGGTAGCGCCGGACGACGAGCTCGTGCTGCGCCCGCGCATGTACGAGGCCGAGCCCGACCGGGCGACCGTCCCGCTGGCCGGGCTGCTCAAGCCCATCGACGTCCGGCACCGGCGGGCCTGGGGGGAGCGCATCGACGTGGAGCGCCGCGAGGTGCACGCCGGCGGGGACGTCCTCGGCTACGACCGGCTGGTGCTGGCGACGGGCAGCCGGCTGGTGCGGCCGGAGCTGCCGGGGGCCGGGCTGCTGTTCGACGTGGACACGCTGCGCGGTGCCCGGCGGCTGGCCGGCCACCTGCGGGGCCGCGAGGGCTTCACGGCCGTGGTCGTCGGGGCCGGGTTCACGGGGCTGGAGGTGGCGACCGAGCTGGCCGGGCGCGGGCGGGTGGTGCTCGTCGAGCGGGCGGACGTCGTGGGGCCCGACCTGGGGCCGGCGCCGCGGCCGTGCATCGAGGACGCCCTCGACCGGCTCGGCATCGAGGTCCGCCTGCGCACCTCCCTGCACGCCGTCGAGCCGGGCGCCGGGACGAGGCCGGGTGGCGGGGCGCACGGCGCCGTCGAGGCGGTCCTGTCCGACGGGACGCGGGTGGCCGCCGACGCGGTCATCTGGACGGCGGGGATGCGGGCCGACGCGCTCACCGAGCAGGTCCCGGCGCGCCGCGACCGGCTCGGCCGCGTGGCCGTCGACCGGTGGATGCGGGTCGAGGAGCCGTCGGGCGCGGTGTTCGCGGCCGGGGACGTGGCGGCGGCCCGCTTCGACGACTCCCACGACGTCATGCAGAGCTGCCAGCACGCGACCCCGATGGGCAAGACGGCCGGCCACAACGCCGCCGCCGACCTGCTCGGCCTGGAGCCGATCGACTTCGCGCCCGCGCCGTACGTGACCTGCCTGGACCTGGGGGCCGCCGGCGGCCTCTACACGAAGGGCTGGGACCGGCAGGTCGCGCTCAGCGGGGAGCGCGGCAAGGAGGTCAAGCAGTGGATCATGCGCCGGATCCAGCCGCCGGTGGACGACGCCGAGCAGCTTCTCGCCCTGGCCGGCATGGTCCGCCTGCCGATCCCGTTCTGACCGTCACGCCTGGTCCGGCGCCTTGGCCCGGCGCTCCGGTCCGCCGCTCTGGTCCGGCGCCCTCCAGTGGGCGCCGCTGCCCCGCGCCTCGTCGAACACCAGCCACGTCCGCGTCGACAGCACGCCCGGCACGTCCTGGATGCGCTCCAGCACCACGTGCCGCAGCGTCTCGTTGTCCGGGGTCCTGACCAGGACCAGGATGTCGTAGTCGCCGCCGACCATGGCGAAGTGCTCGACGAAGGGGATCTCCTTGAGCTGGGCCAGCACCGCGCGCCAGGAGTTCTGCTCGATGGTCACCGACACGTACGCGCTCGTGCCGAGGCCGGCCTTGTGCGGCGCGAGCTCGACGGTGAACCCCGTGATCACGCCGTCGTCCATCAGGCGGGTGAGCCGGGCGTAGGCGTTGGCGCGCGAGATGTGCACGCGCTCGGCCAGCGTGCGCACCGACATCCGGCCGTCGCGCAGGAGCTCGGCGATGATCGCCCGATCCACCGCGTCCAGCCCGGCGGCCGAATGTCCTGGCCAGCCGCTTCCGTGGGCCCCTTCCGACGACAATCGGCCTCCCGAAGATGGGTTGCGAACCATTTGTCGCTCATTATCCGCCAAGTCTTGAACGGATGGCCAGGCAGGCGGACGCTTTCTGTGACAAACGTCCTCAGGAAGGATCTCGGCAGAAAGCGAGCTTTCCCATGTCCACGAAGACGTCGGCGAAAGCCGTGCGGGAGCTGCTGCCCTCGCCGGCGCCCATCCGGTTCGTCGATGAGAGCGGCACCGCGGTGAAGGCACCCGCCGGGTACGCCGTGCCGCCGGACGAGCTGCTGCGCGAGGCGTACCGGTGGATGGTCGTGGGGCGGCGCTTCGACACCCAGGCGACCGCCCTGACCAAGCAGGGCCGGCTCGCCGTCTACCCCTCCAGCCGCGGCCAGGAGGCCTGCCAGGTCGGCGGCGTGCTCGCGCTGCGCGAGCGGGACTGGCTGTTCCCCACCTACCGCGACTCCGTCGCGCTCGTCGCGCGCGGCCTCGACCCCGTCGAGGTGCTGACGCTGCTGCGCGGCGACTGGCACTGCGGCTACGACCCCGCCGCCACCCGTGTCGCCCCCCAGTGCACGCCGCTGGCCACGCAGGTGCTGCACGCCACCGGCATGGCCGAGGCGCTGCGCCGCAAGGGCGAGGACGGCGTCGCCATGGCCTTCGTCGGCGACGGCGGCACCAGCGAGGGCGACTTCCACGAGGCGCTCAACTTCGCCGCCGTGCTCAAGGCCCCCGTGGTCTTCTTCGTGCAGAACAACAAGTACGCCATCTCCGTGCCGCTGGCCAAGCAGAGCGCGGCGCCGGCGCTGGCGTACAAGGGCGTCGGGTACGGCGTGCCCGCCGAGCAGGTGGACGGCAACGACCTCGTGGCCGTGCTGTCCGTGCTGAGCGCCGCCGTCGAGCACGCCCGTAGCGGACGGGGGCCGTTCCTCGTCGAGGCGCACACGTACCGGATGGACGCGCACACCAATGCCGACGACGCCGGCCGCTACCGCGACGACGACGAGGTGCGCCGCTGGGCCGAGGCCGACCCGGTGCGGCGGCTGGAGACGTACCTGCGCGGGCGGGGCCTGCTCACCGACGACGACGTCGAGTCCGCCCGCACGCAGGGCGAGACGTTCGCGGCCGGGCTGCGCGCCCGCATGAACGCCGACACCGAGCCCGACCTCCTCGAGATCTTCGACCACGTCTACGCCGAGCCCACCCCCCAGCTCCTCGAACAGCGCGAGCAGCTGCGGGCCGAGCTGAACGCACAGGAGAGCTGACATGCCCACCGTCTCGATGGCGCAGGCACTGAACACCGCCCTGCGCGACGCGCTGCGCGACGACGAACGCGTGCTCGTCTTCGGCGAGGACGTCGGCCCCCTCGGCGGCGTCTTCCGCATCACCGACGGGCTGACCAGGGACTTCGGCGAGGAGCGATGCTTCGACACGCCGCTGGCCGAATCCGGCATCGTCGGGCTCGCGGTCGGCATGGCCATGGGCGGCTTCCGCCCGGTCGTGGAGATGCAGTTCGACGCGTTCGCCTACCCGGCGTTCGAGCAGATCGCCTCGCACGTCGCCAAGCTGCGCAACCGCACGCGCGGGCGGCTGGCGCTGCCGATGGTGATCCGGGTCCCGTACGCGGGCGGCATCGGCGGGGTCGAGCACCACTGCGACTCCAGCGAGGCGTACTACGCGCACACGCCCGGCCTGAAGGTCGTCACCCCCGCCACCCCCGAGGACGCCTACTGGCTGCTGCGGGACGCCATCGCCGACCCGGACCCCGTCGTGTTCCTGGAGCCGAAGAAGCTGTACTGGGCCAAGGCCGAGGCGGCGCTGGAGCGGCGCGCGGCGGCCCCGTTCGGGCGGGCCGTGGTGCGGCGGCCCGGCCGCGACGCCACCCTCGTCGCCTACGGCCCCTCCGTGCCCGTCGCCCTGGAGGCCGCCTCCGCCGCCGCCGAGGACGGCCTGGACCTGGAGGTCGTCGACCTGCGCACGATCGTGCCGTTCGACGACGAGACCGTGGTCGCCTCGGTGCGGCGCACCGGGCGGTGCGTGGTCGTGCAGGAGGCGCAGGGGTTCGCGGGGGTGGGGGCCGAGATCGCGGCCCGGGTGCAGGAGCGGTGCTTCCACTCGCTGGCCGCGCCCGTGCTGCGGGTCGCCGGGTTCGACATCCCCTACCCGCCGCCGAAGCTGGAGCACGTCCACCTGCCCGGGGTCGACCGGATCCTGGACGCGGTGGACCGGCTCCAGTTCGACGACCGGCCCGACGTCCGGCACCTGTCGAGGGGGGCGGCGTGAACACCCTTGAGGCACAGCTCTTCCGGCTGCCCGACCTCGGCGAGGGGCTGACGGAGGCCGAGGTTCTCGTCTGGAAGGTCGCCGTGGGGGACACGGTCGCGGTCGACCAGATCGTGGTGGAGGTCGAGACGGCCAAGGCCGCCGTCGAGGTGCCCGTGCCCTACGCGGGCACGGTGCTGGAGCTGCACGCACCCGCTGGGACGACCCTCTCGGTGGGTGATCCGCTCATCTCCATCAGCCCGGACGGCGGGGCCGACCCGGCGGCGGAGCGGTACCGCGAGGAGGAACAGGCCGGATCCGGAAATGTCCTGATCGGCTACGGCACCGGCCACCTGGCCGGGCGCCGACGCCGGCGCAGGGGCCGCACCGGCGCCGGCGCCGGCGCCGGCGTCGCGCACGCCGCCGAGCTGGCCGCGGTCCCGCACGCCGACGCGCAGCCCGCGGGGCTGGCCGCCGTCCCGCGCGCCGGCGCGGAACCGGGCGGGGCGCCGCGCGTGATCTCGCCGCTGGTGCGTAGGCTGGCGCAGGAGAACGGTCTCGACCTGGCGCGGATCACGCCCAGCGGCCCGAACCGGGTCATCCTGCGCAAGGACGTCGAGCGGGCCATCACGGAGGCCGGCGCACGCGTCCCGGAACCACGCCCGAACACACCCACCGCCGCCCCTGCCGCGCCTCAGGGTGCGCCCGCCTCCTCACTCCAGGAGCCGGAGCGCATCCCGCTGCGCGGGCTGCGCCGGGCGGTGGCGGAGAAGCTGTCACGGAGCAGGCGCGAGATCCCCGACGCCACGACCTGGGTGGACGTGGACGCGACCGGCCTGCTGGAGATCAAGGACGCGCTGCGGGCGGCCGTCCCGGACCGGCGGATCGGCCTGCTGGCGCTCCTGGCCCGCATCTGCGTCGCCGGCCTGCGCCGCTACCCGGAGCTGAACGCGACGGTGGACCTCGAACGCGCCGAGATCGTCCGCTATCCCGAGATCCACCTGGGCTTCGCCGCCCAGACGGAGCGCGGCCTGGTCGTCCCGGTCGTCCACGACGCCCACCGGATGACGCTCACGGAGCTGGCGGCGGAGCTGGCCCGCCTGACCGCCCTGGCCCGCGAGGGCACGCTGCCGCCGAAGGCGCTGACGGGGGGCACGTTCACGCTGAACAACTACGGCGTGTTCGGCGTGGACGGCTCCACGCCGATCATCAACCATCCGGAGGCGGCGCTCCTGGGCGTCGGCCGCATCATCGACCGGCCGTGGGCGGTGGACGGCACCCTCGCCGTCCGCAAGGTCACGCAGTTGTCGTTCACGTTCGACCATCGCGTGTGCGACGGCGGCGTTGCCGGAGGGTTCCTCCGTTATGTCGCCGACTGCGTGGAACGCCCGGCGACCCTGCTGGCCGACCTCTGACCGGCTGCCTCAGCAGGGCTCAGAGGGGCTCAAAGGGGTGAGCCGGCGCGGTGCAGGGTTCCGTCCGGGTCGACGTAGGCGAGCTCGCGCAGCCCGTACTCGGTGTCCTGGGGCTGCCCGAGCCGCCCCGGGACGCCGGCCGCCGCCCACTCGGCGTGCAGGGCGTCCACGTCGGACACGTACAGGTAGACAGCGGCGCCGCTGCGCTTGGGGTCGTGCTCGGCCCATTCGGTCAGGTGCAGCGACACCCCGCCGCGCTCGACGAAGGCGTAACGGGCGCCGCCCTCGTAGGCGCGCACGCCGAAGCCGAGCCGCCGGTACCGCTCCATCGCCGCGTCCAGGTCCCGCACCGGCACCACCGGCGCCACGCTCTCGAACACCACTCCATCGGCCACCGCGAACCTCCTCGCTCCCCATTGTGCCCCGGGTAGGCCCCCTTTCCTGATGATCGGGAGTCCCGCCCGCCGCTCAGGCGTCCCAGTCGAGGGGGACGCCGAACGTCCGGTGCAGGCCGGTGCGGCCGGCGTCGGTGAGGTGCACGACCCGCCTGGCCCGCCCCTTGCGCAGCCACTCCAGCTCGAACAGCCGCCGCGTCACCGCCGCGCCCAGCGCCCCGGCCAGGTGGTGGCGGCCCTCGCCCCAGTCGACGCAGTAGCGGATCGCGGGCCGCCGCCGGGAGAACTCGCCGGTGTCGATGCCGAAGTCGCCCAGCACGCCGAGCCCGGCCGGGGTGATCCGGTAGCCGCCGCCGCTGACGTCGAGCACCCCGCCGTCCACCAGCGCGGCGAGCAGCGCGACACCGAGCTGCCCGGCCAGGTGGTCGTAGCACAGCCGGGCCTGCATCAGCGCGTGCGCGCGCACGCTGTCGCTCAGCGAGCGGACCGGCAGCGGCCGGGCGATCCTGGCCAGCTCCTCCAGCGCGCGGGCCACGTCGGTGCTGGCCAGGCGGTAGTAGCGGCGCCGGCCGTCATGCTCGACGGTGAGCAGCTTGGCCTCACGCAGCCGGGCCAGGTGGCCGCTGATCGTGGACAGGCTGACGCCGGCCTCGGCCGCGAGCGCGCCGGCCGGCAGGGCGCCGCCGTCGGCGAGCGCGCGCAGCACCTTGGCGCGCGAGGGATCGCCGATGGCCGCCGCGACCTCGGCGATGTCGGTCTCCGTCGCGGTCTTCCACATGACGTCCAGGCTATGCCGGGGACACTTCGGCGAGCACCGTAGTCATCCCGTACGAGGCTGGGGTCATGGCTGTTCCCGAACGTCACCGCCCCTCCGCCGGCAGGTGGCCGCTGGTCGCGCTCTGCCTCGGCTACTTCCTCGTCATCCTGGACGTCACCGTGGTCGCCGTCGCCGTCCCCGTGATCGGCGCCGGCCTGCGTGCCGATCTGACCGTCCTGCAGTGGGTGGTGGACGGTTACACGCTCGCGTTCGCCGGGCTGCTGCTGATGGGCGGCGGGCTCGGTGACCGGGTCGGCGGCCGGCGGGTGTTCCTGGCGGGGCTGGCGGTGTTCACGGGGGCGTCGGCGGCGTGCGGGCTGGCGCCGAGCGCCGGCGTGCTGGTCGGCGCCCGGCTGGCGCAGGGGGCGGGCGCCGCGATGATGGTGCCGGCCTCGCTCGCGCTGCTCCGCGCCGCCTACCCGGGCAGCGAGGCGCGGACGCGGGCGTTCGGGGTGTGGGGCATGGTCGCGGGGCTCGCCGCCGCCGCGGGGCCGGTGCTCGGCGGGGTGCTGGTGGTCGCCGCCGGGTGGCGCTCGGTGTTCTTCGTCAACCTGCCGTTCGGGCTGCTGGGCTTCCACCTGACCAGGAGGTACGTCCCCGCGCCTGCCCCGTCCGGCCGCCGCGCCGGGCTCGACGCGCCCGCCCAGGTGACGGGGGCCCTGTGCCTGGGCGGGCTGACCTGGGCGTTGATCGAGGCGGGCGGGCACGGATGGGGGTCGCCGCTGACGCTGGGCGGGTTCGTCCTGTTCGGGCTGGCGCTGCCGGCCTTCCTGCTGCTCGAACGGCGGGCGCGGGCGCCGATGGTGCCGCTGGAGCTGTTCGGCGAGCGGCGGTTCTCCGCGTCGGCGGTCGTGGGCGTGCTGCTCAACCTCGGGTTCTACGGGCTGCTGTTCGCCGTGCCGCTGTACTTCCAGCAGGTACGGGGGCTCGGCGCGCTGCCGACCGGGCTGGCCATGCTGCCCATGGCGCTGATGCCCATGATCGCCTCTCCCCTGGGCGGGCGGCTCGCCGGGCGGCGCGGCCCCCACGTGCCGATGGCGTGCGGGCTGGTGCTCGGCGCGGCCGGGCTGCTCGGCTGGCTGGTCGCCGGCCGGGACACCGCGTACTGGGCGCTGGTGGCGCCGATGGTGCTCACCGGGTTCGGCACCGGGTTCACGATGCCCGCCGCCACCGCCGCCGTCATGGAGGCGGCGCCCGCCGAGCGGGGCGGGGCCGCGTCGGCCGTCTTCAACGCCGCCCGGCAGACGGGCAGCGCCATCGGCGTCGCCCTGGTCGGCACGCTGGTCGCGCACGGCGGCGGGCTGGTGGCGGGGCTGCGGGCGCAGGCGGTGGCGGGCGGCGCCGCCTTCCTGCTCGCCGCCACCCTGACCGTCCTCGCCGTCCGCCCGCCGCGCGGGGGATTCGCCGGCGGCCGGATCGGGCGGCCGGATCGGGCGGCCGGATCGGGCGGCCGGTGCGCGAGGCCGGTGACGACGGCCCGTGCGGGCGAGTTGTCCGCGTACGCGACAATACCGAGTGTGATTGTGGACCAGGCGATCTACCGCGACGGCGTGCGTGAGACCATCACCGGCGACATCAGCGACGCCTTCAACGCCGCACGGGCCAGGGGCGACTCCTTCCTGTGGATCGGCCTGCACGACCCCTCGCAGGAGGAGTTCGACCTGATCACCCGCGAGGTGAAGTTGCACCCCCTCGCGGTCGAGGACGCCATCCACGCCCACCAGCGCGCCAAGCTCGAACGCTACGACGACACCCTGTTCGTGGTGCTCAAGCCGCTGCTCTACGCCGACGAGACCTCCGACATCGAGGTCGGCGAGATCAACCTCTTCCTCGGCCACGACTTCGTCATCAGCGTCCGGCACGGCCAGGCGGCGCCGCTCGGCGCGGTGCGCCGCCGCCTCGAATCCGACCCCGCCCTGCTCGCCGCCGGCCCCTCCGGGGTGCTGTACGCGATCTGCGACCAGGTCGTGGACGACTACGGCCGCATCACGCACGAGATCGAGGGCGACCTGATCGCGCTCGAACGCCGCGTCTTCAGCGGCGAGTACGCCGACGCCACCGAGGACATCTACTCGCTCAAACGCGAGGTCCTCGAATTCCGCACCGCGCAGGATCCCCTGATCCCGGTGCTGGAGGAGATCGTCAAGGGCCGGGTGGAGCTGTGCTCGGCCACCCGCGAGCAGTTCCGCGACGTGCTCGACCACCTGCTGCGCGTGGACGCCCAGGTGGACGAGCACAACGAGCTCCTCACCAGCGCCCTGACCGCCCACCTGGCGCTGACGGGGCGCGAGCAGAACAAGGTCGCCATGCAGCAGAACGCCGACATGCGCAAGATCTCCTCGTGGGCGGCGCTCATCGCCGTGCCCACGATGATCGCCGGCATCTACGGCATGAACTTCGACCACATGCCCGAGCTGCACTGGGCGTTCGGCTATCCCCTCGCGCTGATCCTCATGGCCGTCGCCGTGGTCGTCGTCTTCCGGCTCCTGCGCAGGAGCGGCTGGCTCTGACGCCCCGGGTGCGGGAGCGGGAAGTCTTCACCAGGTGCGCGGGAGCGGGAAGCGGGCGCGTACCGTGAAACCGCCGTCCGGCTCCGGGCCGGTGTGCAGGCTGCCCTGCACCATCGCGAGCCGTTCCCGCATGCCCACCAGCCCGTGCCCGGCGTGCCCGCTCGCACCCGCCAGGACGGGCGTGCCGGTCGCGGCCGACGGGGCGTTGCGGACCTCCAGGGTGAGGGCCTGCTCGTTGTAGCCGATGGCGACCGCCGTCGGGGCGGCGTCGGCGTGCCGCAGCACGTTCGTCAGGGCCTCCTGCAACACGCGGTACGCCGTGACATCCAGGACGGGCGGCAGCCGGGGCAGGTCGGCGGGGGCGTCCAGCGTCACGGCGAGGCCGGCCTCCCGGACGTCTTCGATCAGCTCGTCCAGCCGCACCAGCGTCGGCATCGGCGCCACGCCGTCGCCGTCCCCCTGCTCGCCGTCCCCACGCTCGCGCAGGAGGCCGACGAGGCCGCGCATCTCCTCCACGGTCTGCCGCCCGAGCCGCTCCAGCCCGGCCACGACCTCCCGCTCGGCCGGCCGGTCACCGAGAAGCCGCCGCAACGCCCCCAGTTGCAGGGTCATCACGCTCACCGAGTGGGCGACCGCGTCGTGCACCTCCCGTGCGATGCGCGTGCGTTCCAACGCCACCGCCACCTGCCCGCTCACCTCCCGCTCCCCCTCCAGCGCCGCCACCGCCCGAGCAGCGGCCTCCCGCTCCCCCTCCAGCGCCGCCACCGCCCGGGCGCTCGCCTGCCGTTCCTCGTCGAGCGCCGCCGTCAGGGCGGCGAGGTGGGTCGCGTGTTCGCTGGAGCGCCGGGCCGCGCGCCCGGCGCTCCAGCCCGTCCAGAGGAGCGTGCCGATCATGCCGGTCACCGTCGCGGCCGAGCTGCCCGGCGTGCCGAGGACGAGCGGGCCGGCGAGCAGGCAGAGCGCCGCGACGAGGGCGCCGGCCAGCGGACGCCAGGCGGCGAGCACCAGGGCCGCGCCCATCCCGACCCCGGGCAGCCACGCGCCGCCGGGCGGGGCTCCGAGCCAGGCTTCGGCCACGGCCAGCACGGCGGCCAAAGGTCCGAACACCACGGGAATGAGGCGTACGTCCCTCAGCCGCGTCCACGTCATGGCCCCCGATCGTAGGGTCGGCGCCCCCGCCCGCGACTCCGCCTAACGGGTGATCCTGACAGCACACCGCCTCCCCCTGACAGCGGACCCGGGTGCCGCACGGCGGGGTCAGCTCGTGATGGTCACGTCCCGCAGCAGGAAGTAGCTCATGGCGTCCGCCTGGAGGTACAGGTGGAACTTGGCCGCCTTGGGCTTGGCCGTCCGGTCGGCGGTGACGATGGTGGCGATCACGTACTTCTTGGCGACGTTGGCGCGGATCTGCCCGTACGCGAACGTGTCGAGGGTCATGTCGCTGCGGATGTTCACCGCGCTGGCGTCGAGCTTGGCCAGCCGCGTGGCGGCGGCCTTGGCCGCCTTGTCCGTCGGGAACGCCATCGTCACTTGCACCGCCCGCAGGTGCCCCCGGTACGCCGAGTAGGCGACCTGGATGGCCCGCTCGCACGTGTTCCTGGCCAGCACGCCCTGGCCGTCGACCGGGTCGCACGTGTCGTACGACCAGCCCCCGACCTTGTTCGCCTCGAACTTGACCCCCTCGAAGCGGAACTTCCAGTCGTCGAACTCGGTGTGCTCGATCGGCGAGCCGGGCGCGGCCTGCGCCGTGCCGCGCGTGGTGCCCGAAGACCCGTCGGACGCCTCCTCGGACGGCTCTCCGGACGGCTCGTCGGACGGCCCGGCCGCCGGCGGGTCGGATCGCAGGGGTGCCGTCGTGGGGCCGGACGTCCCGGTGCCGGACAGGCCCGAGGTCTGGGCGCGGGTGGTGTTGAAGTAGGCGACCGCGCCGGCCGTGCCGCCCAGGAGGAGGACGATGCCCAGGCCGGCGGACAGGCCGATGAGCAGGGTGTTGTGCCGCTTGACCGGCAGGCCGCCGTAGTCGTACTGGTTCTGGGCCAGGTCGTAGGGGTGGGCGGCGTAGGTGGTCTGGGGGTTCGCATGAGGAGAAGGCCCGTAGGGTCCGGGCTCCGGCGACAGCCCGTAAGGCTCGGGCGGCGGCCCGTACGCGTCGTGAGGCGGCCCGTACGCGTCGTGAGGCGGCCCGTAGGACCCCGGATCGGGCGGCGGTCCATAAGCGTCGCGGGGCGGCCCGTAAGGTCCCGCGTCTGGAGGCGCGCCGTAGGCGTCGCGAGGCGGTCCGCCCTGGCGGGGCTGGGGGCCGGGCTCCGAGCGGCCGGGGCCGTGGCGCGGCCCGCCGCCGGCGTCGCCCCACCCCCCGCACTCCGGAGGCGGGGCGGCGGGCGCCCCGTGCCGGGGAGGCGGCGCGACCGGGCCGGGGTGGTCGTAGGGCTGGGGTGCGGGCCGGCCCCAGGGATCGTCGGGGTGGGGCTCCATAGGGTAGGTCATTGGCTCATTGTGGGGCGGTTCGGGCCGGTCGCCGGGGGTGCACCGCCAAGGGGTATGGGAGTGAACCCGGGCCGCGCGCCCGTACGTACTAGACGAAGGCCCGAGCGGAGGGCGTCACCCGACCGGGTTCAGCAGGCGCGGGTCGTGGTCGTACGCGTGCAGCACCAGATGCGCCATCGTGAACCGGCCGGAAGGCGAGCACAGGTCCGGCTGCCAGGCGGGCCGGCGGACGATCGAGTACCGGCTGCCCTCCATGGCGCGGTGCAGCACCTCGGCGACGATGCGGCCGCCGACGCCGGTGAGCACCCCGTCGTTGAGCTCCGCCTCGCGCAGGACGTAGAACCACAGCGGCGTGCGCGTGACGATCCGGTGCCGGTCGTTGGCAGCGAGCGTGGTGAGGTCGGCGCCCTGGTGGCCGGCGAGGATCTGGTCGGCGCCGAGCGGGGTGAGCGTCATGAACTCGGCCGCCTGCTGGCCGCCGGCGAGGCCGACCATGTCGGCGCGGACGAGGTTGCGGAAGGCGAGGTTGCGCTCGATGGCGGGGACGTGCTGCGCGCAGCCGCCGAACGAGGCGGGCGGGAGCTGCCCGAGGAAGCGGCCCGAGGAAGCGGCCCGAGGAAGCGGCCCAGCAGCGTGTCGATGCGTTTGGCCCGGTTGACGCGGCTGCCGGGCGGGGCGCAGGCGGGGCCGGCGGCTCGGGCTCGACCTGTTCGAGCTCGACGGGCTGGCGCAGGGCGCCGGCAAGCTCGACCCCGGGCTCAGGGAGCGGGTCAAGGCGGCGGCCGTGGGCGCGTACGAGGGCGGCGAGGAGCCTTCCGACCTGGACCTGCTGCTGTTCCACCTGCGGGAGAAGTCCGCCGCCGAGCACGCCGGCTACCGGCCGGTCGTGGCGAAGAACCGGGTGTACGAGAACATCGAGGGCTCGCCGTACAGCGGCGGCAGCGTCGGCGACGACGCGCTGCTCGACGACCGGCCGGAATGGGTGTCGTTCAGCGGGCACGCGATCTTCGTCGCCTCGGTGGCGGCGCAGCAGGCGCCGGACGCCGAGTTCGTCGTCTACCCGGTGCTGGACGAGGAGCGGCTGACCACGAACTCCTGGAAGCTGGCCACCGCGATGGCCGGCGCCCTCGACGACGACCTCGACATGATGATCATCGCGCTGGGCGGCGCCACCGCCGACGGCCGGTAGCCGGTGGCGCTGGCCCGCGCGTGCGAGCGCGCGGGCGCTGGAGGAGGCCGAGCGCAACGCCGTGCTCCGCGCCGCCTTTGCCGAGCTGTCGCCCGGCTGTCGGCGCCTGCTGTCGCTCCTCGTGCGGGAGGTCCCCTACAACGAGATCTCCGCGCGGCCGGGCATGGCGGTCGGCGGCATCGGCCCCACCCGTTCGCGCTGCCTGGCACGGCTGCGCGCCGACGCGGCGCTGTCCGCGCTGATGAGCGCGGACGCCGAAGTGCGGGAAGGTGAAAGCCATGTCTGAGGCGTGGGACGATGACGAGCTCCTCTCCCGGCTGCGCGCGGCCATGACGGCCGCCGAGGCCGTCCCGCGCGAGATCGTCGAGGCGGGCCGGGCGGCGTTCGCCTGGCGGGAGGTCGACCTCGACATGGAGCTGGCGGAGCTGACCTACGACTCCGCCGTGCACGCCGAGGCCGTGCCGGCCCTGCGCGCCGATTCGGCCGTGCTGCGGGCGCTCACGTTCGCCGCCAGCCGGCTCACGATCGAGCTGGAGATCACCGACAGCTCCCTGCTCGGGCAGGTGGTGCCGCCGCAGGCGGGGGAGGTCCGGGTGCAGGGGCGGGCGGGCAGCGGGGGGCCGCTGGAGATCGACGACATGGGGGTGTTCGTCATCCGCGGCAAGCCGGACGGGCCGTTCCGGCTCCACTGCCGCACCCGGACAGGGCTCGACGTGTCGACGAGCTGGTTCACGCTTTCGGCGGTGTCGTCCTCGCTTTAGGCGGTGTCGTCCTCGCCTTGTGCGGTGTCGTCCTCGCGGTAGAGGGTCAGGAGCAGCGGCAGGGTCTGGGCGGCCATCTCGGCGGGCGAGCAGGGGCAGCCGCGCCGCAGCCAGTCGGTGGCGACGCTGAGCAGGGCGCCCGCCGTGAAGGCGGCCCGCACGTCGTGCGGGGTGTCGGCGGGGCCGGGTGGCGGGGTGCCGGTGCGGTGCGCGTAGACGGCCACGGTGGCGCGGTGGCGCAGGTGGTCCATGACGCGGGCGCTGCCCTGCGGGCCCAGGACGCTGCGGTAGAGGCTGGCGTGCTCGGCGAGGTGCGCGAAGAAGGTGAGCAGCGTGTCGGGCGGGACCTCGGAGCCTGGCTGCTCCGCCTCGGCCGGGCCACACGGATCCGTCGGTGCGGCGGGCGCGGGCGCGTGCCCGGCAGGCGCCTCGGGGGTGCGGCCGGGGATGGCCTCGATCAGCTCGTCGATCATGGCGGTGCAGGCCGCCGCGGCCAGCTCGTGCACGTCGCGGTAGTGGTCGTAGAACGTGGAGCGGCTCACCCCGGCCCGCTCGGCGACGTCGGCCACGCTGATCCTGGACAGGTCACGGTGCTGGACGAGCTCGATGAGAGTCGCCCGCAGCGCCGCCTGAGTGCGACGCACCCGCGGGTCGACCTGCTCCTCGCCGCGGTCTCTGGTGGTCGTCGTCACGCACGTCAGTGTAGTCTCCCGAACAATTGAAGGTTAGGCTACAGGTGTAGGGAAGTTGTGCTGTCGGACACCATGTTGATGGGAGAGCCTTGACCACCGACTCCACCGAAACGCTCCAGACCGCCCGCGGTTGCCCGTTCGCCCCCGCCGAGCAGCATCTGCGGTTCCTGCGCGAGCAGCCCGTCACCAAGGTCATGCTCGCCACCGGGCGCGAGGCGTGGGCGGCCACGCGTTACGAGGACATCCGCACGATCCTGAGCGACCCGCGCTTCAGCGCCGACCGCCGCCACCCCAACGCGCCCCGGCTGAGCAAGGCCGACGGGCAGATGGCCGACTCGCCGCTGCCGAAGATGCTGCTGGAGATGGACCCGCCCGAGCACACCCAGGCCCGCCGCCAGGTGATCGGCGAGTTCACCGTCCGGCGCATGGCGGCGCTGCGGCCGCGCATCCAGCAGATCGTGGACGAGCACCTCGACGCCATGCTCGACGGCCCGCGCCCCGCCGACCTGGTCAAGGCGCTGGCGCTGCCGGTGCCGTCGCTGGTGATCTGCGAGCTGCTCGGCGTGCCGTACTCCGACCACGACTTCTTCCAGGTCCACTCGGCGCAGCTGCTCAACCGCGCGGCCACCGAGCAGGAGCGGCAGCACGCCGTGCTGGAGCTGGTCATCTACCTCGACAAGCTGATCACGGCCAAGGAGCAGGAGCCCACCGACGATCTGCTCGGGCGCCAGATCGTCAAGCAGCGCGAGAGCGGCGAGGCCGACCACACGGCGCTGCTCAGCCTGGCGTTCCTGCTGCTCATCGCCGGGCACGAGACCACGGCGAACATGATCTCCCTGGGCACGTACATGCTGCTCCAGCACCCCGAGTCGATGGAGGCGCTGCGCGCCGACCCCGACAAGATCGGGAACGCGGTGGAAGAGATGCTGCGCTACTTCACCATCGCCGAGCTGGCGATGGCGCGGGTCGCGCGGGAGGACGTCGAGCTCAGCGGCACCGTCATCCCCGCCGGGTCCGGCGTCGTCATGCTGGCCAACGCCGGCGACCGCGACCCCGAGGCGTTCGAGGACCCCGACCGGTTCGACATCGACCGCGACGCCCGCAGCCACCTCGCCTTCGGCTACGGCCCCCACCAGTGCCTCGGCCAGAACCTGGCCCGGGTCGAGCTGGAGATCGTCTTCAACACGCTGCTGCGGCGCGTGCCCGGCCTGCGGCTCGCGGTGCCCGCCGAGGAACTGTCGTTCAAGGACGACTCCACCGTGTACGGCATGCACGAGCTGCCCGTCACCTGGTAGGAGCCCTCTTCCCGGTCGCCCGCCCGCCATCCGGCGGGTCGGGCGACCGGCCATGATGTTGACGCGAACCGGATAGAAGGATACGTTCCGGTAGATTTCACGGTTGTCCAAGGGAAATCCGGTGAGATGCCGGTGCGGACGCGCCACTGTATCCGGGACCTAGATCCCGGGAGCCAGGTCGCTTGGCGGCCGTGACCTCGCTGTATGGGACGCGTCAACCCTGAGGAGGATCAGATGAGTGGCACCTCCACTCCTTCCGCCGCCACCACCGCCATTCCCTTCCCCCGCCTGCGCCCCTGGCTGGTGCTGGCCGTGCCCGTGTTGCTGCTCGTCGCGTACCTCGTCCTGATGGACAACGGCGCCGTCTCCCAGACAGGGGCGTTCCTGCACGAGCTGATGCACGACGGGCGCCACCTGCTCGGCGTGCCCTGCCACTAGGCGGCGCGCGCGATGGTACGCACCCTGCTGGTCAGGGGCCTGCTGACAGGCCTGCTGGCCGGACTGATCGCGGGCGGCTTCGCCTTCGTCCTGGGCGAGCCGCACGTGGACAGCGCGATCGCCCTCGAAGAGGCGGCCGCCGCAAAGGCCGGAACCGGCGCCGGGACCGGCACCGGCACCGGGACCGGCTCCGGCAGCAGTACCGGCACCGGCGAGTCGGCCAGCCATGACCATCAGGCCGGGCACGACCAGGCGGCCGGACACGACGACACGGCTCGCTCCGGCGAGGCGGGCGGGCACGATCACGGGGATGAGGCCACGGTCTCCAGGCCCGTGCAGAAGGCCGGGCTCTTCCTCGCCACCGGCCTGTACGGGCTCGCCGTGGGCGGCGTCTTCGCGCTCGTGTTCGCCGGGCTGCGGGGCCGGGTCGGCCCGCGTTCGGACGGACGGCTGGCGCTGGCCGCCGCCGGAACCGCCTTCACCGCCGTCGTGCTCGTCCCGTTCCTGAAATATCCCGCCAACCCACCCGCAGTGGGCGACCCCGAGACGATCAACGGCCGCACGCTCCTGTACGTGGTGATCGTCCTGGTCGGGCTCGCCGCCACGGCCATCGCCGTCGCCACGGCCCGGCGCGTCACATCACCGGACCCCTGGGTCCGGTGGGTCGCCGCCACGGGCGCCTTCCTCGTCCCGGTGGTCGCGGCCTGGGTGTTGCTGCCAGGTGTCAACGAGGTGCCCGACGGGTTTCCCGCGGCGCTGCTGTGGGAGTTCCGCATCGCCTCGCTCGGCACGCAGCTCGTGTTCTGGGCGGCGTTCGGCGTGCTGTTCGGCTGGGCCGGCGACCGGGCAGCGGCCCGCCACCCGCTGACCACGCCCGGGTCGCCGGCCTCCTCACCCCTGTCCCCGTCCTCGTCTCCGGGATCGTCGAGCTGATCCGGATGTTGTTCATCCGGCACGCGACGACACCCGGCATGCGCGCCGCCTGCTTCCCCGCCGACGAGGACGCCGACCCGGCCGCCCTCAGCCGCGCCGCCACCCTCCGGCCGCTGGTGGCGGGCCGGGTGGCGTGGGTCTCCCCTGGCCGCGCGGCATGGCAGACCGCCCTCGCCATGGGCCTGGAGCCCCGTGTCTGCGATGCCCTGGGGGAGGCGGACTGCGGGCGGTGGCGCGGCCTGCCGTACGAGCGGGTCGCGAGGGAGGAGCCCGAGGCCCTGGCCCGCTGGCTCTCGGACCCGCACGCCACCCCCCACGGCGGCGAAAGCCTTGCCGCCCTCGCCCAGCGGGTGGCCACCTGGCTCGACACAACCCGAGCCCCGACACCGACCCCACAGCCCGCACCGGCCGGGCCGCCCCCATCACCCGACCAGCACGCACCGGGTGGGCGGCGCACACCCCATGCACCGCGCACGTCCACCGAGCAGCGAGCATCCGCCGGGCGGCCGGAGGTCGGCGGGGCGTGGGCGGGTGGGGTGGTGGTCTGTGAGGCCGGGGTCATCAGGGCGGCGATCGGGCATGCGCTGGGGCTGGGCCCCATGGGTGCCGCCCGGTTCGATCTCGCGCCCCTGTCCGCCACCGAACTGGTCGCCGCGCAGGGCGGCTGGCGGGTGGCGTACGTCAACCGAAAGGTCTGAGCTTTGATCGTCACCTATCCGTTCAGTGCCGTGGTCGGCCTCGACGACCTGAAGCTGGCGCTGGTGCTCAACGCCGTCGCGCCCCGGGTCGGCGGGGTGCTGGTGCGCGGCGAGAAGGGCACTGCCAAGTCCACGATCGTGCGGGCACTGGCGGCGCAGTTGCCGGCCGTGGAGGTGGTGCCGGGGTGCAGGTTCGCCTGCGATCCGGCGGCGCCGGCGCCCGAGTGCCCGGATGGGCCGCATGATCCGGGCGCCGAGGGAGTCGGTCGTCCGGCCGCGCTGGTGGAGCTGCCGGTGGGCGCGTCGGAGGACCGGCTGGTCGGCTCCCTGGACGTGGAGCGGGCGCTGACGGAGGGGGTGAAGGCGTTCGAGCCGGGCCTGCTGGCCGCCGCCCACCGCGGCGTCCTGTACGTGGACGAGGTGAACCTCCTCCACGACCACCTCGTCGACCTGCTCCTCGACGCCGCCGCCCTGGGCACGTGCTACGTCGAGCGCGAGTCCGTGTCCGTCCGCCACGCCGCCCGCTTCCTGCTCGTCGGCACCATGAACCCGGAGGAGGGCGAGCTGCGCCCCCAGCTCCTCGACCGGTTCGGGCTGACGGTCGAGGTGAAGGCGTCCCGCGACCCCGCCGAACGCGCCGAGGTGGTGCGGCGGCGGCTCGCCTTCGACGCCGACGCCGACGCGTTCGCGGCGCGGTGGGCCGGTGAGGAGGCGGTGCTGGCCCGCCGGATCGCCGCCGCCAGAGCCCGGGTGGCGCAGGTGCGGCTGCCGGACGCGCGGCTGCGGCAGATCGCGACGGTGTGCGCGGCGTTCGAGGTGGACGGGCTGCGCGCCGACCTCGTCACCGCGAACGCCGCCGTCGCCCACGCCGCCTGGCAGGGCCGCGACAGGGTCACCACCGAGGACGTCCGCGCCGCCGCCCGGCTGTCCTTGCCGCATCGCAGGCGGCGGGATCCGTTCGACGCGCCGGGCTTGGACGAGGCGCTGCTGGAGGAGCTGCTGGAACGGACGTCCGGCGACGACGATGACGACCCCGACGGGCCTGACGGCTCTGGCGGACCGGATGGGTCTGACGGGCCTGCGGGATCCGATGGGTTCGGCGGCGGCTCGGACCGGCCCTCCGGCAC
Organism: Nonomuraea composti; assembly: GCF_012034275.1. Lineage (NCBI taxonomy): Bacteria > Bacillati > Actinomycetota > Actinomycetes > Streptosporangiales > Streptosporangiaceae > Nonomuraea > Nonomuraea composti. The sequence continues at coordinate 54,973 of NZ_JAATEP010000030.1, forward strand.
CGGCTCCAACTCCGGCACCAGCGGCACCGCGCCCGGCCATCCGGGCGACGGCCACCTGTCCGGTGACGGCCAGGACGACCAGGCGGGAGGTGGGTGGCGAGGACATTCGGGCGATCGCCGCCGGCCGCCGCCCGGATCCGGGGCCGCGACGGAGGGTTGGCGCGATGGCGCAACCCCCGGCGCCGACCACCCGTCCTCGGCCGATGATGAGGCAGAGCGGGCGTCCCACCGCAACCAGCGCGGGACCGGCCCGGCGGACCTCGGGCTGGACGGCGACGGCTCGGCAGGAGCCGGGGTGGATGGCGGGGCCGGGGTGTTGCGGGTGGCCGGGGTGGCGCGGCCGTACCGGGTGCCGTTGCTGGAGGTGCCGGGCGTCGGTGAGGGGGCGGCCGGGCGGCGGTCCAGGGCGCGGGGCTCGCAGGGGCGGGGCACCGGGGCGCGCCGGCCGTCCGGCCGGGTGCGTGACCTGCACGTGGCGGCGACCCTGCGGGCCGCGGCGCCGTACCAGCGGGAGCGGGGGCGCGGCGGCCCCGGGCTGGTGCTGCGCGGGGACGACCTGCGCGAGGTGGTGCGCGAGGGCAGGGAGGGGAACCTCGTGCTGTTCGTGGTGGACGCGAGCGGCTCGATGGCGGCGCGCAAGCGGATGACGGCGGTCAAGACGGCCGTGCTGAGCCTGCTGCTCGACGCCTACCAGCGGCGCGACAAGGTGGGGCTGGTGACGTTCAGGGGCGTGGGGGCCGAGGTGACGCTGCCGCCGACGTCGTCGGTGGAGGCGGGGGCGGCGCGGCTGCGTACGCTGGCGACCGGCGGGCGCACGCCCCTGGCGGCGGGGCTGGCGCGGGCGGCGGAGGTGCTGCGCGTCGAACGGCTGCGCGACCCCGCCAGGCGTCCGCTGCTCGTCCTGGTGACCGACGGGCGCGCCACGGCCGGCGGCGACGTGGAACGCGCGGCGGCCCTGCTGGCCGGCACGGCCGCGGTCGTCGTGGACTGCGAGAGCGGCCCGGTGCGGCTCGGGTTGGCGGTACGGCTGGCGGCCCGGCTGCGGGCGCGGCTCGTCCCGCTCGACTCGCTGACCGATCTCGGCTCGGTCGTCCACGATCACAGGACGCGCACTTCGAGACACGACCGCAGGACCCGCGCGCCTGAGCACGACCACAGGGCGCCCGTTCTTGAGCAGGACCGCAAGGCCCGCGCGCCCGAGCACGGCGACAGAGCGGGCGTTTCCAGGAAGGCGGGTTGATCGTGCCGCAGGGGAAGCCGGCCGTCGTGCCGGACGACGGTCTCACCACCCGGCAGCGCCGCACCAGGCCGCTGCTGATCGTGCACACCGGGCCCGGCAAGGGCAAGTCGACGGCGGCGTTCGGCATGGCGTTGCGGGCGTGGAACCAGGGGTGGCCGGTCGGGGTGTTCCAGTTCGTGAAGTCGGCGAAGTGGCGCATCGGCGAGGAGCGGGCGCTCAAGGTGCTCGGGGACAGCGGCGAGGGCGGCCCCGTCACCTGGCACAAGATGGGCGAGGGCTGGTCGTGGATCCAGCGGCCGGGCAGCGAGGAGGACCATGCGGCCGACGCCCGGGAGGGCTGGGAGCAGATCAAAAGGGACCTGGCGGCCGAGACGTACCGGTTCTACGTGCTGGACGAGTTCACGTACCCGCTGAAGTGGGGCTGGCTCGACCTGGACGACGTGCTGGCGGCGCTCACCGCGCGGCCGGGCAACCAGCACGTCGTGATCACCGGGCGGGACGCGCCGGAGCGGCTGGTCGAGGTGGCGGATCTGGTGACGGAGATGGGCAAGGTTCGGCATCCCATGGATGCCGGGCAGAAGGGGCAGAAGGGCATCGAGTGGTGACGATCCCGCGGCTGGTCGTCGCCGCGCCGGCGTCCGGGAGCGGGAAGACGACGGTGGCCACCGGGCTCATGGCGGCGCTGCGGGCGCGCGGCCTGCGGGTCTCGCCGCACAAGGTGGGCCCCGACTACATCGACCCCGGCTATCACGCGCTGGCCACCGGGCGGCCCGGCCGGAACCTGGACCCGTGGCTCCAGGGTGAGGAGCGGGTGGTACCGCTGTTCCTGCACGGGGCGGCCGGATGCGACGTGGCGGTGGTCGAGGGGGTGATGGGGCTGTTCGACGGCAAGGGGGACACGGACTTCGCCTCCACCGCGCACGTCGCCCGGCTGCTGGACGCCCCGGTGGTGCTGGTCGTGGACGCGGCGCGGCAGAGCCGGTCGGTGGCGGCGGTGGTGCACGGGTTCGCCACGTTCGACACGCGGGTGCGGGTGGGCGGGGTCGTGCTCAACCGGGTCGGGTCCGCCCGGCACGAGGAGCTGTGCCGCGCCGCGCTGGCCGGGATCGGGGTGCCGGTGCTGGGGGCGGTGCGGCGGGACGATGCCGTGTTCACGCCGTCGCGCCACCTGGGGCTGGTGCCCGCGGCCGAACGGCGGGGCGAGGCGGTGGCCGCGGTGGACCGGCTCGCCGCCCTGGTGGCCCGGTCGTGCGACCTCGACGCGCTCCTGCGTCTGGCCGGCTCGGCGCCCGCACTGAACGCGTCCCCCTGGGATCCGGATCCCGCGGCCGGTCGCGGCGTGGTCGCCGTGCCGGCGCTGGACGCCTCCCCCAGGGATCCGGACCACGCGGCCGGTCGCGAGGTGGTCGCCGTGCCGGCGCTGGACGCCTCCCCCAGGGCCCCAGGTGGCGGGCGGGCGCGGCCTGTGGTGGCCGTCGCCGGTGGGGCGGCGTTCACGTTCGGGTACGCCGAGCACGTGGAGCTGCTGCGGGCGGCGGGCGCGGACGTCGTGACGTTCGACCCGCTGCGCGACGAGCGCCTGCCCGACGGCGCCGGCGCGCTGGTGATCGGCGGCGGCTTCCCCGAGGTGTACGCCGCCGAGCTGGCCGCCAACGAGCCCCTGCGCGACCAGGTGGCGGCCTTCGGCGGGCCGATCGCGGCCGAGTGCGCGGGGCTGCTGTACCTGTGCGAGGAACTGGACGGGCGGCGCATGTGCGGCCGGGTGCCCGGCCGGGCCTCGATGACGTCCCGGCTCACGCTCGGCTACCGGGAGGCCGTCGCGCTCGCCCGCACCCCGCTCACGAGGCCGGGTGAGCGGTTTCGCGGGCACGAGTTCCATCGGACGGCGGTCGCTCACGCGTCCGGGCCGCTGTTCCGCTGGGCGGACCCTCATCACGAGGGCGGCACCGATCGGAGCGGCACCGACATCGGCGCCGGCCGCGCCGGTGCCGGCGTCCGGAGCGGCGTCGACGGGTACGGCGATGCTCTGGTGACGGCCTCCTACCTGCACCTGCACTGGGCGGGCAGCCCGGCGGTGGCTCAGCGGCTGGTGTCGTCCTCCAGGTCGCCCTCCGTCTTGAGGTAGACCTCCTGCAGCCCGCGCAGCACGTCGGGGTCCGGGTGCTCCCACATGCCGCGCTCGGCCGCCTCCAGGAGGCGCTCGGCGATGCCGTGCAGGGCCCACGGGTTCGACTCGGCCAGGAACGCCTGGTTGTCCGGGTCGAGCACGTACGTCTCGGTCAGCTTGTCGTACATCCAGTCGGCGACCACGCCGGTGGTGGCGTCGTAGCCGAACAGGTAGTCGACGGTCGCGGCCAGCTCGAACGCGCCCTTGTAGCCGTGCCGGCGCATCGCGGCCAGCCAGCGCGGGTTGACGACCCGGGCGCGGAAGATGCGGGCGGTCTCCTCCGAGAGCGTCCTCGTGCGGACGGCGTCAGGGCGGGTGCTGTCGCCGACGTACGCGGCCGGGGCCCTGCCGGTGAGGGCGCGGACGGTGGCGACCATGCCGCCGTGGTACTGGAAGTAGTCGTCGGAGTCGGCGATGTCGTGCTCCTGGCTGTCGACGTTCTTGGCGGCCACGGCGATCCGGCGGTAGGCGTCCTCCATCTGCGGGCGGGCGGCGACGCCGTCGAGGTCACGGCCGTAGGCGTAGCCGCCCCAGACGGCGTACACCTCGGCGAGGTCGGCGTCGTCGCGCCAGTTGCGGCTGTCGATGAGCGGCAGCAGCCCGGCCCCGTACGCGCCGGGCGCGGAGCCGAAGATCCGCATGGTGGCCCGCCGCTCGTCACTCCCCGCCGCTGAGCCCGCCGAAGGGCCGGCCGGCGTGCCGGCCAGCGTTTCCGCCACGTGGGCGCGTACGTAGTTGTGCTCGTGCGGCTCGTCCAGGCCGGCGACGAGGCGTACGGCATCGTCGAGCATGCTCACCACGTGCGGGAACGCGTCCCGGAAGAACCCGCTGATCCGCACCGTCACATCGATCCTGGGCCGGCCCAGCTCGGCGAGCGGGATCGGCTCCAGGCGGGTCACGCGGCGGGAGGCCTCGTCCCACTCGGGCCGGACGCCGAGCAACGCGAGCACTTCGGCCACGTCGTCGCCCGCCGTCCGCATGGCGCTGGTGCCCCACACGGACAGGCCCACCGAGCGCGGCCACTCCCCCGTGTCGGTGCGGTAGCGCTCCAGCAGCGACTCGGCCATCGCCTGGCCGGTCTCCCAGGCCAGCCTGCTGGGCACGGCGCGGGGGTCGACGGAGTAGAAGTTGCGGCCGGTCGGCAGCACGTTGACCAGGCCGCGCAGCGGCGACCCGCTGGGCCCGGCCGGGACGTATCCGCCGTCCAGGGCGTGCAGGACGTGGTCGAGCTCGTCGGTGGTGCGTGCCAGCCGGGGCACGATCTCGGTGGCGGCGAAGGTGAGGATGCGCGTGACGAGGCCGGTGTCGGGCCCCGGGGACACGTCCACGTCATCGGGCGCGCTCCGATCGGCGTCCGGCTTCCGGTGAGGAAGCAGCGCCCGGTCAGCGGGCGGCGTCCCTTCAGCGGGCGGCGTCCCTCCAGCGGGCGGCGTCCCTTCAGCGGGCGGCGTCCGGTCGGCGCGCGGCGTCCGAACGGCGTCCGGTAGGGCGTCGGCGAGGACCGCGCGGACGACCTCGGGTGCCGCCTCGGGCGTCCAGCCCCGCTCCTCCATCCCCTCCACCAGCGCACGGGCCACCGCCTCGGCCCGATCCACGGCCGCCAGCCCCGCCGTCCCGTCCTCCGCCAGGCCGAGCGCTTCGCGCAGCCCCGGCAGGCTCTCGCGGCCCGCCCAGAGCTGCCGCGCCCGCAGCATGGCCAGCACGAGATCGACCCGCACCGGCCCGGCCGGCGCCTGGCCGAGCACGTGCAGCCCGTCGCGGATCTGCGCGTCCTTCACCTCGCACAGCCACCCGTCCACGTGCAGGAGGAAGTCGTCGAACTCGCTGTCGTGCGGCCGGTCCGCCAGCCCCAGGTCGTGGTCGAGCCGGGCGGCCTGGATGAGCGTCCAGATCTGGGCCCGGATCGCGGGCAGCTTGGCCGGGTCCATGGCGGCGATGGTGGCGTGCTCGTCGAGGAGTTGTTCGAGCCGCGCGATGTCCCCGTACGTGTCGGCCCTGGCCATCGGCGGCACCATGTGGTCGACCAGCACGGCGTGCGCCCGCCGCTTGGCCTGGGTGCCCTCGCCGGGGTCGTTCACCAGGAACGGGTAGACGAGCGGCAGGTCGCCGATCGCCGCGTCGGTGGCGCACGCGGCGGACATGCCGGCCGACTTGCCGGGCAGCCACTCCAGGTTGCCGTGCTTGCCGACGTGCACCATCGCGTGCGCCCCGAACTCGGCCGACAGCCAGCGGTACGCGGCCAGGTAGTGGTGGCTGGGCGGCAGGTCGGGGTCGTGGTAGATGGCGATCGGGTTCTCGCCGAAGCCGCGCGGCGGCTGGACCATGACGACGACGTTCCCGGCGCGCAGCGCGGCGAGCACGATGTCCCCGTCGTGCACGAACAGCTCGCCCGGCGGCGGGCCCCAGTGGCGTTCCATCGCCGACCGCAGGTCGTCGGGCAGCGTGCGGTACCACTGCTCGTACGAGGCGGCGGAGATCCGTACCGGATTGCCCGCCAGATGTTCCTCGGTCAGCCAGTCCGGGTCCTGGCCGCCGGCGGCGATGAGGGCGTGGATGAGCGCGTCTCCGTCCTGCTCGGCGACGCCGGGGAAGCCGTCGCCCAGGTCGTAGCCGGCCTCGGCGAGCCTGGCCAGCAGCCGTACGGTGCTGGCGGGGGTGTCGAGGCCGACGGCGTTGCCGACGCGGGAGTGCTTGGTCGGGTACGCCGACAGCATGACGACCAGGCGCCGCCCGGCGGGCGGGACGTGGCGCAGCAGCCCGTGCCGCACCGCGATGCCGGCCACCCGGGCGGCCCGCTCGGGGTCGGCCTCGTAGACGGTCAGCCCGTCCTCGTCGATCTCCTTGAACGAGAACGGCACCGTGATGATCCGCCCGTCGAACTCGGGGATCGCCACCTGCGAGGCGGCGTCCAGCGGCGACAGGCCGTCGTCGTTCTCCTCCCACGCCTGCCTGCCGGTGGTCAGGCAGAGCCCTTGCAGGATCGGCACGTCGAGCGCGGCCAGCGCGCCGACGTCCCACGCCTCGTCGTCGCCGCCCGCGCCCGCGGTGGCGGGGCGCGTGCCGCCCGCCGCCAGCACCGTCACGACGAGCGCGTCGGTGGCGCGCAGGGCGTCGAGCAGGTCGGGCCCGGCGGTGCGCAGGGACGAGCAGAAGATCGGCCTGGCCTGGCCGCCCGCGTCCTCGACGGCGTCGCACAACGCCGCCACGAACGCGGTGTTGCCGGCCAGGTGGTGCGCCCGGTAGTAGAGCACCCCGATCACCGGTCCGGTGTGCGACCTGGCCGTCCGTTCCAGCCTCCCCCAGGACGGGGTCGGCGCGGGCGGCGCGAACCCGCGCCCGGTCAGCAGCACCGTGTCGGACAGGAACGCGTGCAGCTCGCCCAGGTTCGCGGGCCCGCCATGCGCCAGGTACGCGTGCGCCTCCGCGCACACGCCGCCGCTCACCGTGGACAGCTCCATCAGCTCCGCGTCCGGCGCCTGCTCCCCGCCCAGCACCACCACCGGCCGGGGGCCGGCCAGCAGCGCGTCGAGGCCCTCCGCCCAGGCGCGCCGGCCGCCGAGCAGCCGCACGACGACCAGATCCACACCCTCCAGCAGCGCCGGCAGGTCGTCGGGGGTGAGCCTCGCGGGGTTGCCCAGCCGGTAGGGGGCGGCGCTCGCGCGGGCGCTCAGCAGGTCGGTGTCCGATGTCGAGAGCAGCAGGACGGTACGGCTGTCGCCAGGCACGGCGCATTCCTCCCTCGGGGTCCTCGCCCCGGTCGCGGGTGACGCGACGGCAGGAGTCTCCTGGCTCCCGGATCCGCGCTCACCCCGGCCTTCCCACCCGTCGCCGGGCAGTGGCCTGCGGTGGGGCTCGCTCCCCGGTCACAGTGGCGGGACCGCGCCGGTTTCACACCGGCTTCCTCCCTTGCCGTCGCCTACGAGGAGACTACGGCAAGACCGGCCTCCACCAGAACTGGCGTTACCATCCTCTTCGTGTCCATAGCCGACTTTTCCGGACGGACCCGTCCTGACGCCTGTCCGGGCGCGCTACAGGTACACGAGGCCGCCGACGGCCCGCTGGCCCGAGTCCGCCTGCCCGGCGGGGCCGCGTCCCGCGCCCAGCTCCACACGCTCGCCGACTGCGCCGAGAAGTTCGGCTCGGGCGTCCTCGAGCTCACCTCACGAGCGAACGTCCAGGTCCGCGGCCTCCACTCCCCCGCCGCCTTCGCCGACCGCCTCGCGGCGGCGGGCCTGCTCCCATCCCCGGCACACGAACGCGTCCGCAACATCATCGCCTCCCCCCTCAGCGGCCGGAGCACCGGCGGATCACTGGACACCACCTCCCTGGTCCACGCCCTCGACCAGGCCCTGTGCTCCCACCCTCGGCTGGCGGGGCTGCCTGGGCGGTTCCTGTTCGCGGTGGACGACGGCACGGGGGACGTGGCGGGGCTCGGGGCGGACGTGACGTACGCGGCAAGCCCTGCTGCCGACACGCCGCGCGCCACGCGCTCCGATGAAGCGCCGACCACCCCGCCTGGCGGCAACACACCCTCCAGCGCCGCACTCCCGGACGCACGCTCGGGCGAGGCGCACACGGACGCACGCATGGGAACGGCGCACACGAGCGGACGCTCCAGCGGGGCGCACGCGGACGGACGCTCCGGCGACGCGCATATGGGCGGATGCTCCAGCGGCGGGCACGCCAGCGAGGGGCGGTTGCTGCTGGCGGGCTGTGACACGGGGCTGACCTGCGGACCTGAGGCCGCCGTGCCGTTGATGATCGCCGCCGCGGAGGCGTTCCTCGACGAACGCCCCGACGGCGCCCCGCTCGCCTGGCGCGTCCAGGAGCTGGAGAACGGCCCGGCCCGCATCACCACCCGCCTGACCACCAACCCAGACGTTCGCGCACTGACGAGCGCGCCACTCACCGGACCAACGATCCAGTGCCCGACCAGCGATCCGGCCACCGGATCGGTGATCCAGGCAGCGACCAACGACCCAGCCCACGGGCTGCGAAGGGCTGGGCGGGTGGTGCAGCGGGATGGGCGGGTGGCGTTGGAGGCGCTGGTGCCGCTCGGGAGGCTGACGCCCGCTCAACTCCGGGTTCTCGCCGGCAGCGGCCCCGCCGTGCGGTTCACTCCGTGGCGGACCGCCGTGTTGCTCGACCTCTCCCCCGCCGAGGCGGACCGTGCGGAGCGGGCGCTCGCGGACACGGGGCTCGTCACCGACCCGGCCTCTCCCTGGGCGGGAGTCACCGCGTGCACCGGCCGTCCCGGCTGCGGGAAGGCGCTGGCGGACGTGCAGGCGGACGCGCGGCGCTGGGTGGAGGGCCTGGACCGCGCCCCCGAGACGCCCGTCCACTGGGCCGGTTGCGAACGGCGCTGCGGCCTGCCACGCGGCCAGGTCGTCGAGGTGATCGCCACCGGCGACGGCTACCGCCGGCAGCCCCAGTGACGCCCGCCGCCGACGGTCGGCTCCCGTCATTCCGCACGATATCGGCGAGCGTCCCAGCCAACGACCAGCGCCACCTGCACGACCAGGCGGCTGCGCTACCAGCACGACCAGCCGACCTGCACGACCAACCGCCCTGCACGACCAGCCGCACAACCTGCGCGACCTACCGACCCGCGCGGCCAGCGCGGCCGTCGGCGGTCGAGCGCGAGCACGAGCGGCGGTGCCGAAGGCGGGCGTCGCCATCGCCCGGCGGCGGCTCCAAGCGAGGCGACCGTGATGACACAGCCACCGGAAAAGAGCACCCGTGACCGACTACATCCGTGACGGCGCCGAGATCTACCGGCGTTCGTTCGCGACCATCCGCGCCGAGACCGACCTCACCGGCCTGCCGCCCGAGGTGGCTCAGGTGGCGGTGCGGATGATTCACGCCTGCGGCATGACCGACCTCGTCCGCGACCTGGCCTGGTCGCCGGGGGTGGTGGTGCGGGCGCGGGAGGCGTTGCGGGCGGGCGCGCCCGTGCTGTGCGACGCCATGATGGTCGCCTCCGGCGTGACGAGGCGCAGGCTGCCTGCCGGGAACCAGGTGCTGTGCACGCTGCCGGACCCGCGCGTGCCGGAGCTGGCGGAGCGGCTGGGGACCACGCGCAGTGCCGCCGCGCTGGAGTTGTGGCGGGATCGGCTAGACGGCGCGGTGGTGGCGATCGGGAACGCGCCGACCGCGCTGTTCCGGCTGCTGGAGCTGGTGGCGGAGGGCGCGGGACGGCCGGCGGCGGTGCTGGGCGTGCCGGTGGGGTTCATCGGCGCGGCGGAGTCCAAGCAGGCGCTGGCCGCCAGCGACCTGGAACACCTGGTGGTGCACGGCCGTCGCGGCGGCAGTGCGATGACGGCGGCGGCGGTCAACGCCATCGCGGACGAGACGGAATGAGGACGATGAAGGGACGCCTGTACGGGGTCGGCCTGGGCCCCGGTGACCCGGAGCTGGTCACGGTGAAGACGGCCAGGTTGATCGGCGAGGCCGACGTGATCGCGTATCACGCCGCCAGGCACGGCCGCAGCATCGCCCGTTCGATCGCGTTGCCGTACATGAGCGGGGACCAGATCGAGGAGTTGCTGCTGTACCCGCTGACGACGGAGACCACCGACCACCCCGGCGGCTACCAGGGCGCGCTCGACGACTTCTACGCCGACTGCGCCGAGCGGCTGGCCGCGCACCTGGACGCCGGGCGGACCGTGGTGGTGCTGGCCGAGGGCGATCCGCTGTTCTACGGCTCGTACATGCACATGCACAAGCGGCTCGCGCACCGCTACGAGACCGAGGTGGTGCCGGGCGTGACGTCCGTCAGCGCCGCGTCCGCCGTGCTCGGCCGGCCGCTGGTGGAGCGGGACGAGGTGCTGACCGTGCTGCCCGGCACGCTGCCGGCCGAGGTGCTGGCGAAGCGGCTGCGGGAGACGGACTCGGCGGCGGTGCTCAAGCTGGGCCGCACGTTCGGGAAGGTACGCGACGCGCTGGCGGAGGCCGGGCGGCTCGACGACGCCTGGTACGTGGAGCGCGCCACGATGGGGGCCGAGCGGGTCGCGCCGTTGAAGGACGTGGATGCCGACGGCGTGCCGTACTTCTCGCTGGCGCTGCTCACCAGCCCTGCCGAGCGCGCGTTCGTGCCCGAAGCGGTGGCGGCCGATACCCCACGTGAGGAGCTGCCTGGCGCGGCGCACGGCGAAGGGCCGGGGGAGGTGCTCGTGGTGGGGCTGGGGCCGGCCGGGCGGCCGTGGCTCACACCTGAGGCGCAGGGGGCGCTGGCCGCCGCCACCGACATCGTCGGGTACGGCCCGTACGTGGACCGGGTGCCGCCGAACCCGCGCCAGCGCCGCCACCGTACCGACAACCGGGTGGAGGCCGAGCGCGCCAGGCACGCGCTGGAGCTGGCCCGCGACGGCGCCCGGGTGGCGGTGGTGTCGTCGGGGGATCCCGGGGTGTTCGCCATGGCGAGCGCGATCATGGAGGCGGCGGAGGACTTCCCCGACGTGCCGGTGCGGATCGTGCCCGGGCTGACGGCCGCGCAGGCGGTGGCCAGCCGGGTCGGGGCGCCGCTGGGGCACGACTACTGCGTGGTGTCGCTGTCCGACCTGCTCAAGCCGTGGGAGGTGGTGGCGGAGCGGCTGACGGCGGCGGCGCGGGCGGATCTCGTGCTGGCGCTGTACAACCCGGCGTCGCGCAGCCGGACGTGGCAGCTCGCGGCGGCCCGTGACCTGCTCCTGGAGCACCGGGACGCGGCCACGCCCGTGGTGATCGGGCGGAACGTGGGGGGTGAGCAGGAGAGCGTGACCGTCACGACGCTGGGTGAGCTGGATCCGGGGCAGGTGGACATGCGCTGCCTGCTCATCGTCGGCTCCTCCACGACGCGGGTCACCGATCGGGGGCTGGTCTACACGCCTCGCCGTTATCCGTGAGTCAGGCCGGGGCCGCCGCCCAGGTCGCCGCCGCCGCCACGGTGTCCACGAGGTGGACGCCGGGTGGGAGGGGCGGGCGGTTCACCATGATGACGGGCAGGCCGAGCTCGCGGGCGGCCGTGAGCTTGGCGGCGGTCAGGGTGCCGCCGCTGTCCTTGGTGACGAGCACGGTGAGCGCGTGCTCGCGGATGAGGGCGCGCTCGCCTTCGACGGTGTACGGGCCCCGGTCGAGCAGGACGTGCACGTCGGGCGGGACGGGCGGCTCCGGCGGGTCCACGGATCGGGCCAGCAGCCACACCCCGGGGAGGCCGGTGAAGAGCGAGAGGCTGCGGCGGCCCGTCGTGAGGAACACCCTCGCGCCGGGCCGGAGCAGCGCGGCGGCGGCTTGGAGGGAGTCCACCCGCTGCCAGGTGTCGCCCGCGCTCTCCTGCCAGCCGGGCCGGCGCAGGACCAGGAGCGGCACGCCGGTGGCGGCCGAGGCGGCGGCGGCCGATGCCGTCATGCGCTGGGCGAACGGGTGCGTGGCGTCCACGAGCGCGTCGACGCGCTCGTCGGCGAGGTAGGCGGCCAGCCCGTCCGGGCCGCCGAAGCCGCCCTCGCGCACCTCGCCCACGGGCAGGCGCGGGTTGTTCACCCGTCCGGCCAGCGACGACACCACGTGCAGGCCGGGAAGGGCGGTGAGCTCGGCCGCGAGCGCACGCGCCTCGGCCGTGCCCCCAAGGATCAGGACCCGCCGCACGCCGGCTCCCCGTCGTGTGCTGACTCCCGGCCACGCGCCAGATCCCAGTCGCGCGGCATCCGCATCCCGCGCGCCCGTGCCGAGCCCCGCGCCGCGTTCCGTCCGTACGGCATCAGGATCCCCCGAGCGCCCGGTCGCGGGCCGCGCTGTAGAGGTGGCTGTCGGGGAAGTGGGTGGCGGACAGGACGCGGCCGACGACGATGACGGCCGTGCGGCGGATGCCGGCCGCGTGGACCTGGTTCGCGATGTCCGCCAGCGTCCCCCGCAGGACGATCTCGTCGGCCCGGCTGGCCCGGGCGACGACGGCGGCGGGGCAGTCGGCGCCGTACGAGGGCAGCAGCTCGGCGACGACCTGGTCGATGCGTTGCACGGCCAGGTGCAGCACCATGGTGGCGCCGCTCGCCCCCAGGGTGGCCAGGTCCTCGCCCTCGGGCATGGGGGTGGCTCGGGCGGAGGTGCGGGTGAGGATGACAGTTTGGCCGACGCCGGGCACGGTCAGCTCCCTGCCGAGCGCGGCGGCCGCCGCCGCGAACGCCGGCACGCCCGGCACCACCTCGTACGGCACGCCGAGCGTGTCGAGCCGCCGCATCTGCTCGGCGACGGCGCTGAAGACGGACGGGTCGCCGGAGTGCAGCCGGGCGACGTCGTGCCCGGCGCGGTGGGCGGCGACCAGCTCGGCGATGATCTCGTCGAGGTTCAGGTCGGCGGTGTCGACGAGCCGGGTGCCGGGCGGGCAGGAGTCGAGCAGTTCGCGGGGCACGAGCGAGCCCGCGTACAGGCACACGGGAGCCGTCTGCAGCCGGCGCAGCCCGCGCAGGGTGATCAGGTCGGCGGCGCCGGGGCCGGCACCGATGAAGTACACGGTCACGTGTCGTCCTTCCTGGTCAGGGACCAGATGGTCACCGGCATGGCGGGCCGCCATCCGGTGAAGCCGCCCACCGGCGAGGCTCGTTGCACGGCCAGGCGTACGAGGTCGCCGCCGAGGCGCCCGTACCACTGGCCGATGAGGGCTTCGGATTCGAGGGTGACGGCGTTCACGACGAGCCTGCCGCCGGGGCGCAGCCACGACCAGCAGCGTTCCAGGAGGCCGGGGGCGGTGACGCCGCCGCCGACGAACACGGCGTCGGGCGCGGGCAGCCCGTCCAGCGCGGCCGGGGCCGTGCCTTCGACGACGCGCAGGGACGGGACGCCGAGGCGGCCGGCGTTGCGGCGGATGGCGGCGGCGCGGTCGGGCCTGCTCTCGACGGCGACGGCGGCGCACGTGGGGTGGCTGCGCATCCATTCGACGGCGATGCTGCCGGCGCCGGCGCCGACGTCCCACAGCAGCTCGCCGGGGAGCGGGGCGAGCCGTGACAGGGTGACGGCGCGGACCTCCCGCTTGGTGAGCTGCCCGTCATGCTCGTACGCGGTGTCGGGCAGCCCCGGCACCAGGGCCATGGGCTCGGTGTCCGGGCCGGCGACGCATGCGACGGCGATCACGTGGAGCGGGGACGCGGCGGGCCCGGCCCAGGCGCCGGCGGTGCCGTGCTGGATCGTCTCGGTGGCCGCGCCCAGGTCCGACAGCACCGTCATGGCGCTCGGGCCGTACCCGTGAGCGGTGAGCAGCGCGGCGACCTGGGACGGAGTGCCGGGCCCGGCCCCGAGCACGACGATGCGGCGGCCGGGCAGCGCGACGGCGTTGAGCGTCTCCAGCGGTCGGCCGACGAGGCTGACGGTCTCGACCTGCTCGACCGGCCAGCCGAGGCGGGCGCAGGCGAGCGACAGCGACGACACGTGCGGCAGCACCCGGACGCCCGCCGCGCCCACGAGCCGGACCAGGGTGGAGCCGATGCCGTAGAACATGGGGTCGCCGCTGGCCAGCACGCACACCTCGCGCCCCGCGTGCCGCTCGATGAGGCCGGGCAGCGCCGGGAGCAACGGGGACGGCCACGCCACCCGCTCCGCCCGCACGGACGCGGGCAGGAGATCCAACTGCCGGAGACCACCCATGACGACCTCGGCGGACTCCAGGGCGCGCCGCGACGCCTCGGGCAGCCCGTCCCAGCCGTCGGCGCCGATGCCGGCGACGGTGATCACACGTTGCCCAGGACGCGGGTCACCCGGATCTCGATGACGACCCGGGCGGGGTTGGGGCGGGGCGGCTTGTACCGGGCCGTGTAGCGGCGCTCGGCGTCGGCCACCTCCGCCGGCTCGGTACGGACGACGGCCCGGCCCTCCAGGGTGGACCAGCGGCGGCCGTCCACCTGGCACAGGGCGACGGAGGCGCCGTCGGCGATGAGCCTGGCCTTCGCGGAGGTGCCCGACGTGATCACCCGGGCGACGCCGGCCTCCAGGTCCAGCGTCGCGCCCACCGGCACCACGTGCGGCGGCCCGCCGGGGCGCGCGGTGGACAGCGTGCACAGGTGCCGCTCCTGCCAGAACGCGGCGAACGCGCTGCCCTGCTCGGCCAGGTTCACGATCCTCCTCGGGTGATCTCAGCGAGGCACATCGTATAGGCCCGGCGTTCACGGGGCGGCAGGCGCCCCGAGCGGCTCAACGGCCCTCGGGGGCGCGCGCCCGCCAACAGCTCGCCAACAGCTCGGCGGCCGCTCGACGGCCGCTCGACGGCCGTCGTCAGCGGCAGAAGGGCGCCAGGCCGAGCACGGACTTGACGCCGCCGAGGAGGTGCTGGACGAAGTACCGGTCGCCTTCCATGGGCTCGTCGGTCCACGCCTTGACGTCGTGGCCGAGGGTGGTCAGCCAGGCTTTGCCGCCGTCGTAGTACTGGCACCAGCTCACCGGGTGGTGCTCGCCGTGCCCGGGGTGGCCGAGGTTGCCGCGCACGCCCTGGGCGAGGGTGCTCTCGTCCACCTCGGCGAGCACGCGGACGCGGGTGGGTGCGGGGATGAGGTTGTACCACTCGTCGGAGAAGGCCCAGGTGCGGGGCAGGCCCTGGGTGGAGGCGTCGCGGCGGTTCACGGTGACGACGGTGCCGGGCTGGTTGGCGCCGTGGTCGTAGAAGTTGGCGTTGCCGAGCAGCCCTTCGTACCAGGGCCAGTTGTACTCGGTGCCGAAGGCGTTGTGCACGCCGATGAAGCCGCCGCCGGCGCGGACGTACTGGCGCAGCGCGGTCTGGGCGGCGTCGTCGAGGGCGTCGCGGGTGGTGCTGAGGAACATGACGGCGTTGTAGTTCAGCAGGCGGCCGGCCGAGGAGAGCTGGGTGACGTCCTCGGTGTAGTCGACGGTGAAGCCGTTCTCCTGGCCGAGTTTGATCATGGCTTTGACGGCGACGTTGTCGGCGTTGAGCGGCGGGTTGAGTCCGGGGCCGAGCGGGGTGCCGAGGTGGGCGTGGCGGGGGCCGGCGGTGCGGCTGTAGACGAGCAGCTTGTAGCCCTTGGCCGGGTCGAAGTTGCCCCAGTCGTGGTAGCAGCGGGGGTCGGTGCCGCGGCAGACGCCGTAGTCGGGGTCTCCGAGGTCGCGCGCCGGTTCCGGGGAGGCGGCGGAGCCGGGTGCGGTGGCGGTGAGCAGCAGGAGCGCTGCCCCGGTCGCGGCGGCGATGGAGACTTTGCTGCGCATGGGCACCTCGCATGACGATCCACTAGATGGATCAAATGGTCCACTCGGGGGCTTGAGCGTAACTGCGGATCTTTCCGCCGACAAGCTCTTGCCTTCACTGCCGGGCCGGACTTATGGTGCGTCCGTCGTACGGATCTAGCGGTCCGTCAGATGGACCATGAAGGTTTGGTGCCCGTGGAACGACGAAACTTCCTCCTCGGCGCGGCGGCCACCCTGACCGCCTCCGCGGCCGTCACGGAGCCCGCCCAAGCAGAACCGGCCCGCGCAGAGCCCTTGGAACGGCAGCCCGCCGCACTCGGCGTGACCGGCAAGGACTTCCCTAAGGTCTGCGGCAACCTGGGCAACCACAACTACTCCCCGCTGAGGCGGATCACGCCGCGCACGGTGCGGCGCCTCGGCGGCGCCTGGCACGTCAACCTGGAGGGCGGCAGCACGTCGGCCGCCCAGCAGAGCACCTGCGTCGTGCAGAACGGCGTCCTGTACGTCCAGACGACCCAGCAGAACGTCTTCGCCGTGGACGGCAGGACCGGCGCCATCAAGTGGAAGACGAACCTGGGCACCAAGCAGACGAACATGCGCGGCGTCGCGCTGGGCGAGGGCCTGGTCTTCTCCACCTCCGGCGCGAACATCGTCTACGCGCTGAAGCAGGACACCGGCGAGATCGCCTGGCAGCGCCAGCTCATCACCGACGGCGAGGGCGGCGGCGACACGGGCGGCTGCGACCCGCAGAACGGTCAGTGCGGTGGTCTCACCGGGACGCTGGCCGGCGCGGTCGTCTACTGGGACGGGCTCATCTACGTCGGCATGCAGGGCAGCACCGGCGGCGCGCGCGGCCGGGCGTACGCGCTGAAGGCCGCCACCGGCGAGGTCGCCTGGACGTTCTGGTCGTGCCCCGGCGAGGGCCAGTTCGGCAACGACACCTGGGAGGGCGAGTCGTGGAAGACCGGCGGCGCCGTCCCGTGGATCCACCCCGCCGTGGACCCCGACCTCGGGCTGGTCTACTGGACGTTCGGCGGCTCCTACCCGCGCCTGGACGGCTCCACCAGGGGCGGCGACAACCTGTTCGCCAACTCGATCGTGGCCATCGACGCCAAGACCGGCAGGCGCAGGTGGCACTTCCAGTCGGTGCACCACGACATCTGGGACCTCGACAACGTCATGGCGCCGGTGCTGATCGACATCAAGGTCAAGGGCCGCCTGCGCAAGGCCGTCGTGTACGGCAGCAAGGTCGGCATGTTCTACATCCTCGACCGGGAGAGCGGCGAGCCGCTGCACGGCATGGAGGAGCGGCCCGTCCCGCAGCACCCGAAGCAGAAGACGGCGGCCACGCAGCCGTTCCCCGGCGGGAAGCCGTTCATCACGCAGGCGCCCGAGTTCGGCAAGGCGACGCGGCCGGTGCCGTTCTACGCCTGGGGCGGCCTCTACACGCCGCACTGGGACCGGGCCACGATCATCTTCCCCGGCGCGGGCGGCGGCGCCGACTGGGCGCACCTGTCGTACAACCCGCACACGGGCTGGATCTACGTCGGCTACGGGCTGATCAACTCCGGCTTCTCCAACAGCCGCGACGGGCGCGTCAACACCTCCCGCCCGCTCGGCGAGTACTTCGCCGGCGGCATCGCGGCCGTGGACCCGCGCACCAACACCCCCGTCTGGACGCTGGACCGCGAGTGGTCGCTCGCCCACGGCAACGGCATCCTGACGACGGCGGGGCGGGTGATGTTCCAGGGCGGCCCGGACGGGGTGCTGCACGCGATGGACGACACCGACGGCAGCATCCTGTGGAGCTTCCAGTGCGGCGCCGGGGTGCACACGAGCCCGATCAGCTACGAGATCGACGGCGAGCAGTACGTCGCGGTGCTGGCGGGCGGCAACGGACTGCCGTACCCGGACATCCCCAGGGGCGACCACCTGTGGGCGTTCAAGCTGGGCGGCAAGGTGCCGCCGGCCGCCACGCCGGCGCCGCCGAAGCGGCGCAACGACATCAGGGCGGCGGCCGTCACCGGCACCACGGTCACGCTGGGCCGGGTCTGGGACGCGGCGAACCAGCGGCCGGGCTCGACCGAGAACACCGTGGCCCAGAACGCCATGGCGCCACAGCACCTGCGGGTGCCCAAGGGCACCACCGTCACGTTCGTCAACCCGGCCGACAACGCCTTCGCGCACGCCGCCGTCTCGTTCTTCGAGTACGAGTTCGACACCGGCGTCCTGATGCCCGGCCAGTCGTTCACCCACACCTTCGACACGCCGGGCGAGTTCTTCTACAACGACGCGATCTTCCCGCAGAACACCGGCAAGATCGTCGTCTACTGAGCTCGGTGGGCGGTGAAGCCGCCGTCCACGAGAGCCTGGAGACGGCCGCCGAGCCCGGCCTCACCCTGACGATCTTCACCGCCGAGCCCGGATCGCCCTCCGAGGAGCAGCCGCGGCTGCTCGCCTCGTGGGCCGCCGCCACCCCTCGGACGCGCTCACCCGCCGGCGGCTGACCCCGCCCTGTCCTGAGCGCCGCTCACAGCCAGGCCGGCAGGATGGACGGCGGGATCGGCCCCTTGTTGCGCCGCCCCTGCCCGCTCTCCTCCCAGGCGTGGGCCAGGATCCCGACGGA
Organism: Nonomuraea composti; assembly: GCF_012034275.1. Taxonomy (NCBI): domain Bacteria; kingdom Bacillati; phylum Actinomycetota; class Actinomycetes; order Streptosporangiales; family Streptosporangiaceae; genus Nonomuraea; species Nonomuraea composti. The sequence goes on from NZ_JAATEP010000030.1 coordinate 73,162, forward strand.
GCGGCTGAGCACGAACAGGCCGCGCGCCAGGGGCGCGGGGAAGCCCAGCTCGGCGTAGACGACGGCGGTCGCGCCGTCGATGTTCATGGGCACGGGCGCGATCAGCCGTTCGACGTCGAGCGCGGCCCGCAGGTGCGCGCCCGCCACCACCCCGTCGGCGACGGCCCGCTCCACGAGGCCGAGCAGCGGGTCGCGGCGCGGGTCGCGGGTGTGGAAGCGGTGCCCGAAGCCGGGCAGGTACTTGTCGCGGGCCCGCCACCGCGCGACCACGGCCGCGGCGTCGCCGTCCGCGACGATCTCCTCCAGCAGCCCGACGCACTGCTCGCCGGCCCCGCCGTGCACGTCGCCGAGCAGGTTGACCCCGGTGGCGACGGCGTTGTTGAGGCCGACCCCGCAGGTGACGGCCATCCGGGCGACGGCGATGGACGGCGCGTGCGGGCCGTGGTCGACGGACGAGACCAGCGCCGCCTCCAGCAGGGCCGCCTGCCGGGGCTCGGGGCGCTCGCCGCGCAGCATGAGCCAGATCAGCTCGGCGAACCCGATCCGCCCGATGAGGTCCTGGACGGGCTGCCCACGCAGCTCGATGACGTCGGGCTCGATCCGGGAGACGGCGGTGCCCCACCAGTCGGCGGCGGCGTCGCGCGTGCTCATGAGACCGCCTCGACCTCGGCGTTGTGCTCGCCGAGCAGCGGGGCGGGCCCGCGCGGGCGCAGCGGGACGCCGTCCACGACGACGCCGTTGCCGGTGACGGTGACCTGCCGCTCCCCCGCTCCGGGGAAGGGCACCTCGGTCAGGAAGCCGCGGTGGCGTACCTGGTCGAGGGCGAGGGCCTGCGGGACGGTGAGGATGCGGGCGGCGGGCACGCCTTCCGCGGCGAGCAGTTCCTCCCACTCCAGTGCGGTCTTGGCCCGCAGCGCCTGGTTGAGCTCCTGGTTGAGCTGCGAGCGGTGGGCCTTGCGGGCCTCGCGGCCGGCGAAGCGCGGGTCGGCGGGCAGGTCGGGCCGTCCGACGAGCCGGCACAGCGTCTCGAACTGGGCCTGCTGGTTGGCGGCAATGTTGAGCGGCCCGTCGGCGGTCTCGAACGTGCCGGACGGGGCGGCGGTGGCGTTCTGGTCGCCCATCGGCTCCGGCTCGACGCCGCTGACGAGGTAGTTGGAGACGGTCCAGCCCATCGCGGAGATGGACGCCTCCAGCATGGACAGGTCGAGGAAGCAGCCGCGCCCGGTGCGGTGCCGCCCGGCGAGCGCGGCGCAGACGGCCAGGGCGGCCATGAGGCCGCCGACGGTGTCGCAGATGGGGAAGCCGACGCGCAGCGGGGCGGTGCCGGGGGTGCCGGTGACGCTCATCATGCCGGACAGCCCCTGGATGATCTGGTCGTAGGCGGGCGCGGCGCTCATCGGGCCGCTCTGCCCGAAGCCGGAGATGGCGCAGTAGACGAGGCGGGGGTTGAGCTCGCGCAGGCGCTCCCAGCCGTAGCCGAGCCTGGCCAGCACGCCGGCCCTGAAGTTCTCCAGCAGGACGTCGGCGCCGGCGAGCAGCGACTCGAACGCGGCCCGCCCGGCGGGGCTCTTCAGGTCGAGCTCGACGGACTTCTTGCCGGCGTTCTGGGCCAGGAAGGACGCGCCGGTGCCGGCCTGGTTGAGCTCGGGGTCGGGGCCGAGGCGCCGGGCGAGGTCCCCGGTGCCGGGCAGCTCCACCTTGACCACCTCCGCGCCGAACAACATCAGCTGGTAACTGCAGTACGGCCCGGCCAGCACGTTGGTCAGGTCCACGACCTTGACGCCGTCCAGTGGCAACTGCTGCATGCACGCTCCATGTGAGTCAATTCAGAGGATGGTCGAACCCGCGCCGCGACATCCGCTCGGCCGCCTCGCGCAGATCCGCGGCGAACTCCCGCACCCGGTCCTGGCCGAAGCGGACGGTGGGGCCGCTCAGCGTCAGGGCCGCGGCGCCCGCCGGTCCGCCGCCGTGCACCAGGACGGCGACGGCCGACAGGCCGGGCTCGCGCTCGCCGTGGCTGACCGCGTAGCCGTCGCTCGTCGCCGACCCGCACCACGTGGCGCAGCGGCTGCGGGCTCTCCTGCCGGGCGACGCAGACGCGGCGCACGTGCGCGCCAGGTGCGCCCAGCGCCACAACGCGGGGCCGGCCGTGAACCCCTTGGGCGTGCTGTGCGCACACCCCCGTTGTTGGAAGGCATGGCCGTACGCTAACACCGAGTCCGCACAGCGGTCCATATGCTCCATCAAGCGGATTACGCGGCACTCTTGCCATAACGTTCACCGGGCTCATACCGTGAGGCAATCCACAGTGCGGATTATCAGAACCGCTGAGCGGATTCAGTGGGAGTCATCATGAACACCATCCACGAAGCCGGATCCTTGGTGGCCGGGCAGTGGCTCACCGACGGCCCGCAGGCCGAACGCATCGGCCCGTACGTACGCGAGCCCGTCAGCCGGGCCCGCGCCGCGCGGCCCGAGGACGTCACCGCCGCCCTGGCCTACGCCCGGCGCTCCGCCCGGCGGATCACCCGGCTGGCGCCCGCCACCCGGGCCGCGATCCTGGAGCGGGCCGCCGCCCTGGTCACCGAGCGGGGCGAGCGCCTGGCCCGGCTGCTGGCGCTGGAGCTGGGCAAGCCGCTCAAGGACGGGCGCGGCGAGGTGCTGCGCGTCGCCGACACCCTGGCCGTCGCCGCCGCCGAGGCCCGGGCGATCGGCGGCGAGGTGCTGCCGGTGGCGGGCTGGGGCCGGGGGGTCGGCAACACGGCGCTCACGCAGCGCGCCCCGGCCGGGCCGGTGCTGGCGATCACGCCGTTCAACGCGCCGGCGAACCTGCTCGCCCACAAGCTGGCCGCCTCCTTCGCGGCCGGGAACACCACGATCGTCAAGCCGCCGCCGCAGGCGCCCGCGGTCTCCACCGCGCTGGTGGAGCTGCTGCTGGAGGCCGGGATGCCGGTCGAGGCGGTGCAGGTGCTGCACGGCGGCGCCGACGTGGGCGCGCGGCTGTGCGCGGCGCCGGAGATCGCCGTGGTCAGCTTCACCGGCGGGGTGACGGCCGGGCACGCGGTCGCGCACGCGGCCGGGCCGAAGCGGGTCATGCTGGAGCTCGGCGGGAACGCCGCGACCATCGTGTGCGAGGACGCCGACGTCGCCGAGGCGGCGCTGGCGTGCGCCCGCACCGGCTACAGCAACTCCGGCCAGAGCTGCATCTCCGTGCAGCGCGTCTACGTGCAGCGGGCCCGGTTCGAGGAGTTCGCCGACGCGCTGACCACGCAGGTGAAGGCGCTGGCCGTGGGCGACCCCCTGGACCCGGGCACGGACGTCGGCTCCATGGTGGACGACGACGCGGCCGAGCGGGTGGTGCGCTGGACGGCCGAGGCCGCCGGGCAGGGCGCCCGCGTGACCGCCGGCGGCACCCGCGACGGCGCGGTGATGGCGCCGACCGTGGTGGTCGCCCCGCCCGCCGAGGCGAGGGTGGTGCGCGAGGAGGTGTTCGGCGCGCTGGTGGCCGTGCTCCCCTACGACGGGTTCGACGAGGTGCTGGAGGAGTGCAACCGCAGCTCGTACGGGCTGCAGGCCGGGCTGTTCACCCACGACGTGCGCCGCGTCGTCACCGCCTGGCGGGAGCTGGAGGTCGGCGGCCTGGTCGTGAACGGCTCGTCGAACTTCCGCCTCGACCACGTGCCGTTCGGTGGCGTGAAGGACTCGGGCATCGGCCGCGAGTCGCCGCGCTGGATGATCGAGGACTTCACCGTGACCAAGACCCTGATGCTCAAGGGCCTGTCCATCTGGGGGGACGAGTGACCGACACAGCAGCCCACGCGCTGGTCCGGCAGTTGGAGGCGCTCGGCGTCGAGTACGTCTTCGGCACCTGCGGCCACACCAACATCGCGGTCCTGGACGCGCTGGCCGACAGCCCGATCCGATTCGTCATCGCCCGCCACGAGCAGGCCGCCGCGCACGCCGCCGACGGCTACGCCCGCGCCTCGGGCCGGCCCGGGGTGCTGCTCGTGCACGTGGGGCCCGGCCTGACCAACGCCGCGACGGGCGTGATGACGGCCGCGCTGGACTCGGTACCGCTGGTGGTGATCTCCGGCGACATCCCGTCGTACTATCACGGCCGGCATCCGCACCAGGAGATCAACCTGCACGCCGACGCCGACCAGGCGAGCGTGTTCCGGCCGTTCGTCAAGCGGGCCTGGAACGTGCACCGGGCGCAGGACCTGGGCCGGTCCGTCGAGCGGGCGTTCTGGACGGCCACGTCGGGGCGGCCGGGCGCGGTGCTGGTCAACGTGCCGATGGACGTCTTCTCGCGGCCCGCCGCGCGGTTCCCGCCGGTCAGCCACGCGGCCCCGCCGGCGTTGCCGCAGGAGACGGCCGAGCTGATCGCCGCGCGCCTGGCCGGCGCCGAGCGCCCGCTGATCTACGTGGGCGGCGGCCTGCGCGAGGACGCCGGGCCGCTGGTGCGGCTGGCCGAGCACCTCGACATCCCCATCGCGCACTCGCTCATGGCCAAGGGCACGGTGCCGGACGCGCATCCGCTGGTCATCGGCATGCCGGGCTTCTGGGGGCTGGAGCTGACCAACAGCTACGCGCGTGAGGCGGACGTGGTGCTGGCGCTGGCCACCCGGTTCGCCGAGACCGACGCCAGCTCCTGGGACCCCCGCTTCACCTGGGACTTCTCCGGCAGCACGCTGATCCAGATCGACATCGACCCGGCCGAGATCGGCCGCAACTACCCGGCGGAGCTCGGCGCCGTGGCCGACGTGCGGCTCGCGGCGGAGGCGATCGCGGAAGCCGCGCTAGCGCATCCGGCGCGCGAGCGGGCGGAGCTGCGCAAGCAGATCATGCGGGCGCGCACGGAGCTGTTCGCGGCCAGCAGGGAGCGGGGCGCGAGCGCGGACTTCCCGCTGCGGCCCGAGCGCATCCTGCGCGACCTGCGGGACGCGCTGCCGCCGGAGACGATCCTGGTGACGGACGTGGGCTGGAACAAGAACGGCGTCGCCCAGTGCTACGAGCTGCCCGCCGAAGGCCGTTTCATCACGCCGGGCGGGGCCTCCACCATGGGGTTCGGGCCGGCCGCCGCCGTCGGCGTGCAGCTCGCACAGCCGCGCAGGACGGTGGTGGCGCTGATCGGCGACGGCGGCATGAGCGCGCAGCTGCCGGCCGTGCCGCTGGCGGTCGAGCAGGGCGCGCCGGTGATCTTCGTGGTGATGAACAACCGCGCCCACGGCACGATCTCGGACCTGCAGTCGGCGCACTTCGGCCGCAGCCATGGCTGCGACTTCACCGACCCGTCGGGGCGGCCGTACAGCCCGGACTTCGCCGCGCTGGCCAGGGCGTGCGGCGCCGACGGCCACACCGTCGCCGCGCCCGGCGATCTCGGGGCGGCGCTGCGCGCGGCGGCGGCGAGCCGGCGCCCGGCCGTGATCGACGTGCCGATGGTGAACGAGCCGGTGCCGACGCCGGGTCACTGGAACATCAAGGACATCTACCAGGGGCTGTTCACCGACTGATCGGGCCCGCAAACCGTTGCACGTTCGAGATTCCCTCCGCTTGCCTCGTCGCTTATAACGAACGTACTAGTCCGTGAATTAACTCTCACCCACCCCCCTAGAGGTGAACCGTGCGTTTCACGAGATCCACCATCGCGGCCGCCGCCCTGCTGGCGCTCGCCGCCTGCGCCCCGCCCGGTCAGCAGGCCGGGTCCGGCGCCACCGCCACCGGCCCCATCAAGGTCGCGAACGTCAACGCGCAGAGCGGCCAGCTCAGCTCGCTCGGCCAGTGGGAGCACAAGGGCGTCAAGCTCGCCATCGACGAGGCCAACAAGGCCGGCGGCGTGCACGGCCGGCAGATCCAGCTCGACCTCTTCGACAGCCAGGGCGACCCCACGGTGGGCACCAACGTGGCCAGGAAGATCGCCGCCGAGGGGTACGTCGCGATGCTCGGCACCGCAGAGAGCGCGGTCACCCTCGCCATGGCCCCCATACTCAAGGACGCCAAGATCCCGAACATCACCTCCGGCCAGTCGCCCAAGCTGGCCGAGCTGAAGAGCCCGTTCCTCTTCCTCAACGCGCCGACCAGCGTCACCTTCGACGAGACGCTCGCCAAGTACCTCGTCGACGACAAGGGCATGAAGAAGATCGCGCTGATCAGCAACAACGGCGCCTACGGGGCCGGCGAGCACGACGCGTTCCTCAACTCCCTCAAGACCAGGAACGTCACCCCCGCCGCCGACGAGGTCGTCACCCCCGACCAGAAGGACTTCAACGCCAACCTCGCCAAGATCCGCGAGCAGGACCCCGAGGTGCTGTTCATCGGCGCCGAGGAGGTCCAGTCGGGGCTGATCGCCAAGCAGGCCCGCGAGCTGGGCATCAAGGCCGTCTTCGCCGGCGGCGCCCCCGTCGGCACCGACGTGTACGCCACCACCGCCGGCCTGAAGAACGCCGAGGGCACGATCGTCAGCTCCCCCTACCTGAGCAACGAGGCCACCCCGGAGATCAAGGAGTTCGCCGCCAGGTACAAGGCCGCCTACAACGAGGAGGCCCGCATGCACGTCGCCAAGGCCTACGACGGGGCCTCGATCCTCGTCGAGGCGCTCAAGCAGACCAAGGGCGAGGGCGGCCAGAAGCTGGCCGACGCCATCCGCGGCGTCAAGCGCGCCGGGCTGCTCGGCACCTACACCTACGACGCCAACGGCGTCGGCATCCACGAGACCAAGATCGGCCTGGTCAAGGACGGCAAGGTCGTGCCCGAGGCCGCGAGCTGACGTGCAGGTCCTCCTTCAGACCCTGATCGGCGGGGTCACGTTCGGGGCGGTGTACGCGCTGGTGGCGATGGGCTTCTCGATCGTCTACCGCACCATGGGCCTGGTCAACTTCGCCCACGGCAGCGTCGTCATGATCGGCGCGTACGCCGCCTCCACCTTCTACCTGGCCACGCGGCTGCCGTTCGCGGTCGCGATCGTGGTCGCCATCGCGGTGACAGCCCTGATCGGCCTGGTCATCGAGCGTTTCCTGCGCCCGCTGGAGAACAAGGACTTCACGCTCATGCTGATCGGCACCATCGGCTTCGGCGCGGTGCTGGAGGCGGGCGCGGTCCTCGTCTGGGGCGCGACCGGGCACGCCGTGCCGTCGCCGGTCGCGACGGGGCCGATCGACGTGGCCGGGATCCGCATCCCCACCTACAGCCTGCTGGTGATCGCCGTGGCCGCCGCCGCGACCGGGCTGCTGGCGTTGTTCCTGCAGCGCACGAAGCGGGGCGCGGCCATGCAGGCGGTCGCCATGGACCACCAGGCGGCCACCGCCGTCGGCATCCACGTCGGCCGCAGCAACGCCATGGCCTTCGCCATCGGGGCCGGCCTGGCCGCGCTGGCGGGCAGCCTCATCGGCCCCATGCTGTACGTGAACCCCACCATGGGCGCCACCCTGGGCATCAAGGGCTTCGCCGCGGCCATGCTCGGCGGCTTCGGCAGCATGCCCGGCGCGATCGTCGGCGGCCTGGCCTTCGGCCTGCTCGACGCGTTCGCCGCGGGCAACTTCCAGGAGTACTCCGAGCTGGTCACGTTCCTGGTGTTCGCCGTCATCGTCATGATCCGCCCCACCGGGATCTTCGGAGAGGCCACGGTGAATCGCGCGTGAGACGCATCCTGTTCATCATCCTCGCCGCGCTCGCGGCCTGGCTGCTGCCGTACGGCCTGGGCGGGTACGCCATCCACGTCGCCGACGTCGCGATCATCTTCGCGATCCTGGCCGTCGGGCTCGGCCTGACCATGGGGGTGGCCGGGCAGATCAACCTGGCCCAGGTCGCCTTCTTCGGCGTCGGCGCGTACACCGTCGCCATCCTGACCACGCGGGCGGGCCTCGGCTTCTGGACGGCGGCGCTGCTCGCCCTGGTCACGGCCGTCGTGGCCGGCCTGCTGGTCGGCATCCCCGCGCTGCGCATGCAGTCGCACTACCTGGGCATCGTCACGCTCGGCCTGGCGCTGGCGTTCACCAACTGGGTCACCAACGCGCACGTCGCCGGGCGCGCCGAGGGCATCAGCGACCTGCCGGTGCCGCCGATGTTCGGCGTCGACCTGTCCAGCGGCTACCTGTTCTACTACGTCGAGCTGGTCGTCTTCGCGGTCGCGCTGGCGTTCGCGCTGCTCGTCGTCCGCTCGCCGCTGGGCCGCCGCCTGCGCGCGATGCGGGACGACGACCTGGCCGCCGGGGCGCTGGGCGCGGAGATCCCGCTGCTGCGGATGACCGCGTTCGTGCTGTCCGGCCTGTACGGCGGCCTGGCCGGCATCCTGTACGCCGGGCTGATCCGCTTCGTCGCCCCCGAGTCCTTCACCATCGCGAACATGTTCCTGCTGCTCGCCATGGTGATCATCGGCGGGCGGAGCAGCATCCTCGGCTGCGTCGTCGGCGCGGTCGCGCTGTCGCTGGTCAGGGAGGCGCTGCTGGACGCCTCCGGCTACGCCCAGCTCGGCTACGGCCTCGTGGTGGTGCTGGTGGTGGTGTTCGCGCCCAAGGGCCTGGCGGGCCTGCCGGACCAGCTCCGGTCACTGCTGCGCCGGCGCGGCGGCGGCTCGCGGGCCCAGCTCGGGCCGTTCCAGCCGTACGAGGCGGCGGCCCGCGCCGGCGGGGCGGACGTGCTGGAGATCCGCGGCGTCACCATGCGCTTCAAGGGCCTGGTCGCGCTCGACGGGGTGTCGCTGACCGTGCCGGAAGGGCAGATCCGCGGCATCGTCGGGCCGAACGGGTCGGGCAAGACGACGCTGTTCAACGTGATCAGCGGCTTCTACACGCCCGGCCAGGGGGCGGTGCTGCTGCGCGGGCGCGAGGTGACCGGGATGGCGCCGTACCGGCTCGCCCAGCGCCGGGTCGCGCGCACCTTCCAGAACCTGCGCCTGTTCGAGGACCTCAGCGTGCGCGAGAACCTGCTGCTCGGCCTGGACCGCACCCGCACCTGGTGGATCTGGCGCTACCCGAGCCTGCCGTGGAAGGTGCTGGGCTACGAGCGGGTGCTGCGCCGGCGGGCCGGCGAGCTGATCGAGCGGTTCGGGCTGGCGGAGGTGGCCGACGCCGAGCCGCGCTCGCTGCCGTACGGTATCCAGCGCCGCATCGAGCTGGCCCGCGCCATGGCCATGGCACCGGACCTGCTGCTGCTGGACGAGCCCGCCGCCGGGCTCAACGGCGAGGAGGTGCGGCAGCTCGCCGAGATCGTCCGGTCCATCAGGGACGCGGGCGTCACCGTGATCATCATCGAGCACAACATGGGGCTGGTCATGTCGCTGTGCGACCAGGTCACCGTCCTGTCCAGCGGCAGGGTGATCGCCGACGGCCCGCCCGCGGAGGTGGCCGTGCACCCGGACGTCGTCGCCGCCTACCTCGGCGACTCGATGGCCGCGCCGACCGAGGAGAGCGCGGAAGCCGCCGTCGAGGAGGCCACCAGATGAGCACACTCACCGTGGACGGGCTGTCGGTGCACTACGGCGGCGTCCGCGCCGCCCACGACGTGTCGTTCACCGTCGAGCCGGGCCAGTCGCTCGGCATCATCGGCGCGAACGGCGCCGGCAAGTCCTCCACCCTCAAGGCCATCATGGGCCTCGCGCCCCGCCGGGCCAGGGTCATCCGGTTCGGCGCGCACGACCTGCTGCGCGCCCCCGCCCACACGCTGGTGCGGCACGGCATCGGCTACGTCCCCGAGGGCCGGCACGTCTTCCCCGGGCTCACGGTCGAGAAGAACCTGCTGCTCGGCGCGTACACCAGCAGCTGGAAGCGCACCCCGATCGACGAGGTGTACGAGCTGTTCCCGGTGCTGGGCGAGATGCGCGGCCGGCTGGCCGGCGCGCTGTCGGGCGGGCAGCAGCAGATGCTGGCCGTCGGCCGGGCCATGATGTGCCGGCCGAAGGTGATGCTGCTCGACGAGCCGTCGATGGGGCTGTCGCCGAAGCTCGTCGGCGACATCGCCGGCGTGCTGAAGCAGCTCAACGCCGGTGGCCTGGCGATCCTGCTCGTCGAGCAGAACGCCAAGCTCACCTTCGACGTCACCACCACCTGCCTCGTCATGGAGAACGGCGAGATCGCCGCGAGCGGCACCTCGGCCGAGCTGAGCGACGACCCGCAGGTCCGGCGCATCTACCTCGGCCTCTGATCCTTCTACGGGCTGATCACCGCGACGTCGGGGGTGCGCAGCGGGAAACGTTCGAGCACAAGGGGGTCATGGCCGGCGACCACGAGCCCGGGGCCGCCGGCCAGCTCCTTGATGCGGTCGAAGGCGCCGTACATGCCGGGCATGCTGTGCAGGATCGGGAACGGGCGGTCGGTCTCGATGTTCTCGTAGAAGTGGCTGGCGTCGGAGGCCAGCACGACGGGGCCGCGGGCGGTGGCGACCCGCACCACCTGCATGCCCGCCGTGTGCCCGCCGACCAGGTGCACGCTCAGGCCGGGCGCCACCTCGGCGTCGCCGTGCACCACGTCCACCCGGCCGTCCTTCCCGGCGGAGGTCAGGTGGGCGAGGTCGGCGTCGTCGAGCAGCCAGCGCTCGCGGGTGATCCGCTCGGCCCACGGGCCGCTCCAGTAGTCCAGCTCGGCCCGCTGCACCACGTAGCGGGCCCGGGGGAAGTCGCGGGCGGTGCCGGTGTGGTCGTAGTGCAAATGGGTCAGCACGACGTGATCCACCGAGGCGGCGTCGATGCCGAGCTCGGCCAGGGCCTCGACGGGTGAGCAGCGGTAGTCGAGGCCCTGGACGCGAGCCGCCCGCTCCGGCGCGATGCCGGTGTCGACGACGACCGTGTGCTCGGCGGAGACGGCCGCCCAGACGTAGTAGGAGGTCGGGTGGGGGCTGTCGCCGCCGGGCTCGTGGCCGTGGAAGTGCTCGCCGCGCCGCGCGTCGCGCTGCGCGTAACGCACGGCGTGGACGGTGTACCGCGCGCTCACACTTTCACCTGTCCGGCCGGAAGCTTGAGCCCGAGCTGCGCGGTCGGCACCTTGTACGTCTCCCGCGCCGTCGCGACGGCGGCCACGTTGACCAGGCACACCACGGCCGTGATGACCGAGACGCCGAGCCAGCTCTCCGGCCCGGTGCCGGCCACGGCCGTGGCGACCGTGGGCGCGAAGCCGGCGATGGCGAAGCCGATCTGGGTGCCGATCGCCATGCCCGACAGGCGGACCCGGGTGGTGAACATCTCGCCGTAGAAGGAGGGCCACACGGCGCTGGTGGCGCTGTGCACGACGCCGAACATCAGGATGCCGGCCAGGAAGATCAGCAGATAGTCGCCGGCGGAGATCGACCACAGGTAGGCGAACATCAGCACCGCGCAGCCGAGCGAGCCGCCGACGAAGACCGGCTTGCGGCCGACCCGGTCCGACAGCCTGCCCCACAGCGGGATCGTGATCACCGCGGCGACGTTGGCCAGCACGCCGACCCAGAGCATCGGGCCGCGCTCCAGGCCCATCGTGTTGACCGCGTACGACAGGGCGTGCACGGTGAAGATCGTGCTGACCGAGGCGATGACCGCGGCGACGACGACGCGCAGCACGTCCCGCCACTGCTCGCGGAAGAGCACGGCCAGCGGCATCCTCGCCACCGTGTTGGTGGCGACCTCCTGCTCGAAGGCGGGCGTCTCCTCCAGCGTACGGCGGATGACGACGCCGACCACGGCCACGATCACGCTCAGCCAGAACGGCACCCGCCAGCCCCAGCTCAGCAGCTGCTCCTCGGGCAGGGCGGCGATGGGCAGGAAGATCGCGGTGGCGATGATCTGGCCGGCCTGGGTGCCGTTGAGGGTGAAGCTGGTGTAGTACGCGCGGCGGTGCTCGGGGGCGTGCTCCAGCGTCATGGAGTTGGCGCCCGCCTGCTCGCCGGAGACGGAGAAGCCCTGCAGCAGGCGGAGCAGCACGAGCATGATCGGCGCGGCCAGCCCGACCTGGTCGTAGGTGGGCAGGCAGCCGACCAGGAACGTGGAGCCGCCCATCATGAGCAGCGTGGTGACCAGCACCCGCTTGCGCCCGAACTTGTCACCGATGTGCCCGAGGACGAACGCGCCCACCGGCCTGGCCAGGTAGCCGACGCCGAAGGTGGCCAGGGCGAGCAGCGTGCCCGTGGCGGGCGAGGAGGACGGGAAGAAGATCTTGTTGAAGACCAGCGCCGCGGCGGTGCCATAGATGAAGAAGTCGTAGTACTCCAAGGCACTGCCGATCCAGGCTGCAATGGCCGCTTTGCGGGGTTTGCCCTGCACCGTCACAATATGCTCCTCAGGGTGACGTCGGGGGGTAGTGCGGTTACAGGAAACTAACTCACTGGTTCGTACATTACAAGGGTGTTGCCGCGGGATTACGCGCCCGCGTGCTGCACGGCCAGCCGGATGGGGGCGTTGCCGGCGCCGTACCCCTGGTAGCCGCCGACCCGCTGGACGAGCTCGAAGAAGACCCGGCCGACGGTCACCGTGTACAGGTGCAGGAACTCGCCGCCGTCCCCGTCGCGGTCGTAGAGCACGCCGAGCCGGCGCAGCTCCGGATCCACCTCGTAGCGGGCCTCCAGGTCGTCGTAGTAGTTGCCCGGGATGGGCAGCAGCAGGCCCGGCTGCTCCGCCCGCAGCCTGCGCGCCACAGCCACGACGTCGTCGCAGGCCAGCGCGATGTGCTGCCACGGCAGGTGGCCGGCGCCGACCTGGGCGATGTTCACCACCATGCGGACCGCGCCGTCCGGGGCCGACATGGCCTTGCTGCGCAGCAGGCCGTACGGGTCCGGCAGCTCCAGGCTCTCCTGCGGGCGCAGGCCGAGCACGCTGCGGTAGAAGAGCGCCGCCTCGTCGAAGTAGTGCAGCGGCTGGGTGAGCGCCACGTGGTCGATGCCCGTGATGGGACCCGTGATGGGGCCCGCAACGGGCGTGCCAGGGGTGAGGTCGGCGAGCCGGGCGGGTGCGGCCGGGGCGAAGTCGGCCAGCCAGGCGGTGTCGCAGAAGAAGATCTCGGTGCCGTCCGGGGCGGCGACCGCGTCCAGCGGGACGTCCTCGGGGGCGCGCTCGCGGGGCAGCACGGGCGACAGCAACGATCCGGCGTGCTTGACCGCGCCACCCGGATCCGGGCTGTCCAGGCCGATCGCCACCAGGGCCGGCTCCCCCGCGTCCGCGCCGGCGTTCAGCAGGAGGCGGGCCTCGCCCTGCGACCACAGCTCGACCGGCTTGCTCGCGTGCACCCCCGTCCGCACGAAGCCGAGCGCGCTCAGCAACCCGCCCAGGGTGCCGCCGCCGGGATCCGGGTCGGCCAGCTCCGCGAAGGCGAACCCGGCGGGCACGGCCGGATGCGTCACCCCGTCCAGATTCTGCTCCAGCGCGATGAGCGAGCGCATGCCGTCCAGCGCGGTCCGCTCGGCGGACGCCTGCCGGAACACGTCGTTGAACACCTCCAGCGACAGCGGCCCCGCATACCCGGCACGCAGCACGCTGGCGGTCAGCCCCGCCAGGTCGAAGTTGCCCTGCCCCGGGAAGCAGCGGTAGTGGCGGCTCCACTGCAGCACGTCCATGGCCAGCAGCGGCGCGTCGGCGAGCTGCAGGAAGAAGATCTTCTCGCCCGGGATGGCCTCGATGCCGATCGGGTCGGAGCCGCGCGACAGGATGTGGAAGCTGTCCAGGCACGTGCCGAGATTCGGGTGGTCGGCCATGCGGACGATCCGCCAGGCGTGCAGGTACGCGTTGACGTGCCGGCCCCAGGCCAGCGCCTCATACGCGATGCGCACGCCGTGCTCGGCGGCCCGCTCGGCCAGCAGCCGCAGCTGCTCGGCGGCCAGCTCGTCGTCGCCGATCGCGGCGGGCGAGACGTTCGAGCAGACCAGCAGCAGGTCCGCCCCCAGCCGCTCCATCACCTGGAACTTGCGCTCGGCCCGGCGCAGGTTCCCCGCCAGCACCTCAGGCGGCACCGCCTCGAAGTCGCGGAAGGGCTGGTAGAGGTCGATGCCGAGCCCCAGGTCGGCGGCCCTCGCCCGGACCTCCTCGGGGGAGAGGGGGCAGGCCAGCAGGTCGTTCTCGAAGATCTCCACCCCGTCGAAGCCGGCGGCGGCGATCGCCTCCAGCTTCTCCGTGAGAGTGCCGCTCACCGACACGGTGGCGATGGACTTACGCACACTTCCTCCTTTGGCTGGGCCGTCAGACGGCGATGAGGTCGGTCAGGTGGGCGAACATCCGCTCGGCGTCCGGCTCCCGGCCGGTGAACAGCCGGAACGCGTGCACGGCCTGGAAGACGACCATGCCGCCGCCGTCGAGCGTCCGGCAGCCGGCCGCGCGCGCGTGCTTGAGCAGCTCGGTCTCCAGCGGCCGGTAGACGATGTCGGCCACCCACAGGCCGGGATGCAGCAGCTCGGCGGGCAGCGGCAGCCCCGGATGGTGTGCCATGCCGGTGGGGGTGGCGTGCACCAGCCCGTCGGCGTGCCCCAGCAGCTCCGGCAGCTCGGCCGCGCCCGCCGGGCGGGCCCGCCCCGCGCCGAAGCGGCCGGCCAGCTCGCCGGCGAGCGCGTCGGCCCGCGCCGGGTCCGCGTCGACCAGGGTGATCCGGTCGGCGCCCATGGTCAGCAACGCGTGCGCGACCGCCGCTCCCGCGCCACCGGCCCCGAGCTGCACGACCCTGCGGGTGGGCGCGTCGGGCAGACCCCGCGCGAACGACTCCGCGAAGCCCGTCCAGTCCGTGTTGTGACCGATGGCGCGGTCGCCGTCGAACACGACCGTGTTGACGGCGCCGAGCATGCGGGCGTCCGGCGACAGCTCATCCAGGTGCGGGATGACGGCCTGCTTGCAGGGGTGGGTGATGTTGAGCCCGTCGTAGCCGAACCGGCGGGCCGTGCGGACCAGCTCGCCCACGTCCCCGCCCAGCCGGTCGGTGTCCAGGAGCCGGTAGACGTAGTGCAGCCCGTGGTGCACGGCCTCCTGCTCGTGCAGCGGCGGGCTCCAGGAGGGGCCGATGCCCGCGCCGATCAACCCGACCAGGAATGAGTCCATTCACGTGTTCCTCTCCAGCAGGTGGTGCGGTTTCCCTAATGTACGTACTAGTGAGTTAGCTGGCTAGACACGGCCCTTGACTTCCCCGGACACGCATCGGAGGCTTACGGACTATCCAGTACGTACCTTGCGAACGGAGCACCGTTGGCCCTGGAGGGTGCGCCCGAGGCGCCGGCGCCCGTGGCGAGCGCTCGCCAGTCGGCCGTGGGCCGCCCCCCGCGGTTAGGTCCCGCGCTCCTGCGCAACCGGTTCGTCGCGGCACCACGGCGTCGTCCCGCGTGCGGACCCGCGTGCGGCGTGCGAGGAGCGGCGGCCCCGGCTCGGCGTGCACGTGATCGGGGACGCGGGCGGTCGCGGCGGCTCGCTCCACGGGTGTCTCGTGCGGGTGCGACCAGCACTGGTGATTTCCCCGATGCCGGTGCGGGGACCGGCGGCGGACACTGTCGTGGTCCCGCCGTCCGCGCGCGTGGACCTCCGAGGAGGAACGTCACCATGTCCCACCCCTTACGTCCCCGGTTCGGTGCCGTGTGGAGGATGCCGGCGCTGGCCGTACTCGCACCGGCCGCACTCTCACTGCCCGCCGCCCCCGCACAAGCCGCCCCCGCACACACCACCACCGCGCAGGTCGTGGCGGCGCCCGTCGTCTCCGAGATCCCGCCCGGGGCGGGCCATGGCCGGCCCGTCGGGGCGGCGGTGGTGGACCTGGGCGCGCGTGGCTATCAGGAGCGGGAGTTCCTGATGAGCGGGCGCGCCGACACGTTCCAGAAGGTCGGCGTCTGGACCAGCGGCGGCCAGTGGGGCGCCCGCGCCACCGGCACCGTCCAGGACTACACGACCCGGCTGCTGGTCGAGCGGCCCGCCGACCCGGCGAGGTTCAACGGCACGGTGGTCGTGGAGTGGCTGAACGTCAGCTTCGGCGTGGACATCGGCGTCGAGTGGTCGCAGTCGTACGAGCACTTCGCCCGCGCCGGGTACGCCTACGTCGGCGTCACCACCCAGAAGGTCGGCGCCGACAAGCTCAGGAGCCTCGATCCGGCCCGCTACGGCCAGGTGTCGCTGGCGTCGGACGCGCTGTCGTACTCGATCTTCGCGCAGGCGGCGGAGGCGGTGCGGGCGGACGCGGCGGCGCTGCTCGGCACGGACGGCCCCGTGAAGGTGCTGGCCGCGGGGCACTCCCAGTCGGCGGGGCGGCTGGCCACGTTCGCCAACGCGATCCAGCCGATCGTGCCCGCCTACGACGGCATCCTGATCCACGGGCGGGGCGCCGGGGCCGCGCCCATCGGTGAAGGGGTGATCGCGCTGCCGCTCACGGCGCGGATCCGCACCGACAGCGCCGTGCCGGTCTTCCAGATCGAGTCCGAGACCGACGTCAGGACGTTCGCGGACGCCCGCCAGGCCGACGGCCCCCGCGTCCGGACGTGGGAGGTGGCCGGGACGTCGCACGCGGACGCGTACGGGCTGGCGCAGTACAACGCCCAGAACGCCCGCGATCGCGCCATCAACGACGGCCGGCCGATCTCCTGCGACCGGCCCGTCAACGCCATGACCTGGCGGTACGCCTCCAACGCCGCCTACCATCACCTCGACCGCTGGGTCCGCGGCCTCGGCGCGCCGCCCTCTGGGCCGCCGATCAGCCTGCTGCTCGGCAACATCCGCCGTGACGTGGACGGGAACGCGCTGGGCGGGGTCCGGCTGCCGGACCTGGACGCGCCGCTGGCCGCCTACGCGCCGACCAACTCCGGCGGCGAGGTCACGGGGGCGTGCCTGCTGCTGGGCGCGACCACCCCGTTGAGCAGCGCCCGGATCCGGCAGCTCTATCCCACCCAGCAGGATTACGTCACCGCGTTCACCCGGGCGGCCGACCGGGCGCTGGCGGCGGGCCACCTCCTGCCCGCCGACCACGCGGAGGCCGTCGCCCGCGCCCGCACCACCCCGCTCCCCTGACCCGCTCCCCTGACCCGCGCCCCGAACCCGATCTCCCGGCCCCCTCACCAGGGGCTCGCACCACGCCACCCGGTCGCCGCCCCTCTCCGTGTTCCAGGAGGGACGGCGGCCTTCCGAGAAGGACTGCGGCATTCCGGGAGGGGCGGCGTTCCGGAAAAGCCGCGTTCCGAGAAGGAACGGCAGAGCGGCCCCGAGCGAGCCGGACCCGCAGGAAGGTCAAGCCGGCCGGACCGCTCCTCCCGCCCGCCGCCCGATCTTCGCGAGCCCGTCCAGGAACCCGGCGCGCGTGCTCTCGGCGAACCCGATGAAGAGCCGGTTCGCCAGCGGCACCCCCCACCGCAGCCGCTGCGCCACGTTGAACACGCGGTGCACGACCAGCGCCCCCTGGGGGTGCGGTTCGACGCTCCACTCGCCCCGGTACCACCAGCCGCCCTGGAAGGCGATGGTGTGCCCGGTCACTTCGACGGTGGAGGTGTGCCCCGGGACGTCCTCGACGGTGAAGCGGCCGGAGCGGCGGCCGTCGGGCAGCAGTTCGGCGGCCAGGGCGTCCCAGACGCGGGCGGCGGGCGCCTCGACGATCCCGGCTGCCTGCGCGAGCAGCTTCTTCCTCGTGGTCATGACGCCACCCGCGTGTTCTGGAAGGAGGCGAAGCGCCAGCCTTCGGGCGTGCGGACGGCGGTGAAGGAGACGGTGGAGGGCCGATGGAGGCCGTCCACGGCGGTGCCGCCGGCCGCGATCACGAGGACGGCGCCGTCGGCCAGGGGTTTGACGGTGACGTTGCCGACGCCGGCCATGGTGGAGCCCTTGAGCGGGCCGTCGAAGAGCCGGCGGTGGGTGGACTCGATGGCCGCGCGGCCCCGGGTGTGGGTGCCGTCGAAGGTGATGTAGTCGGCGTCCTCGGTGAAGAGGGCGGCGTAGGCGGTGGCGTCGCCGGCGTTCCAGGCGTCGGCGAGGCCGGACAGCAACGCGGCGATCTCGGGGTGGGGGATATCGGACATGACGCAACTCCTCGTGGTCGCGGCGCCTATCCTGAGGGTGCGACTCCAGGCAGGGCAGGCGCCTTGTTCTCGGATGTCCGGCCGCCGGGGTGTTGGCGCACCCCGGCGGCCGCCTTACGGCCCCGGCTCGCCGGGCTCGCCGGGTTTCTCCGGGGAGCCGAGCACGTCCTCCAGGAACTCGCGTTTGAGGGTGCTCGGCCAGTCGAGCTCGCCCGACTCCAGCCGGGCGATGAGCTTGCGCAGCCAGGCCAGCTCGGTCTCGCTGAGCGCCCGCTCGTAGTCGATCTCGATCGTCAGCACGTCGGGCAGGCCACTGTCCTTGAGCGCCTTGAGGTGGGCGTTCATGGAGGCCAGCGACCCTTCGATGGACGCCGCCCGCGTCCGCAGCGCCCGCAGCGCCTCGGGCACGGGCAGGACGCCCATCAGGGAGACGGCGGCGGTGAACGTGCGGCGCTCGGCCCCCGGGTTCTCCAGCAGCGCGCGGAGCCGGGTGGCGAGCTCGCGGCGGCCTTCGTCGGTGATCTCGTAGACCGTGCGCTCGGGGCGGCGGCCTTCCCTGCTGGTCTCGACGGGCACGATCAGCTCGTCGCCGGCCAGCCGCTCGACCGCGTGGTAGAGGCTTCTGGGCAGCCCCGTCACGTAGTCCTTGTGGGTGTCGACGATGAAGCGGTGCAGCTCGTACGGGTGGCCGGCGCGTACCGACAGCATGGCCAGCACGGTCAGGCCGACCAGATCAGGACGCCGCGCCATTGGTTCTCCCTTCTATATTGCAATTCGCACTATAGCGCAGAGCGGCCCCGCGCACGCAGCCGTACCCATGACGATCGTCACGGGTGGAGTCACGACGGCGGGCACTTATCCCCGAGCCGCCACGAACCTAGCGTTTCACCCATGAAGAACACCGTGAGCTTCACCGCCGTCAGCAAGAGCTACGGCCGGGTGCGCGCCCTCGACGACGTCACCTTCCACGTGGCGCCCGGCGAGACCGTGGCGCTGCTCGGGCCCAACGGAGCCGGCAAGTCCACCGCCGTGGACCTGATGCTCGGCCTGGCCAGGCCCGACGCGGGCGAGATCACCGTACTCGGGACCGCGCCGCACCGCGCGGTCGCGCAGGGCCGGGTGGGGGCGATGCTGCAGTCGGGCGGCTTGCCCGCCGACAGCACGGTGGCCGAGGTGGTGCGGCTGGCGGTCCGCCTGTACGGCGGGCGGCGCTCGGTGGCCGACGTGCTGGAGCTGGCCGACCTGACCGGCCTGGCCGGGCGGCGCTGCGACGCGCTGTCGGGCGGGCAGGCGCAGCGGGTGCGGTTCGCGGTGGCCATGGCGGGGCGGCCCGAGCTGCTCTTCCTCGACGAGCCGACGGTGGCGATGGACGTCGAGTCGCGGCGCGCCTTCTGGGCGGCCGTGCGCGCGGGCGGCACGGCCACCGTGTTCGCCACCCACTACCTGGACGAGGCCGACGCCTACGCCGACCGCGTCATCGTCCTCGGCGGCGGCGCCGTCGTGGCGACCGGCAGCCCCTCCACGATCAAGGCGATGGCCGGCGGCAGGACGGTGCGGTTCGTGCTCGACTCGCCCGACACCGCGCGGCTGCTGGCCCTGCCCGGCGTGACGAAGGTGTCGGTGCACGGCGGCGCCGTGACGCTCATGACCGACGACGCCGACCGCGCGGTGGCCGCGCTGTACTCCTCGATCGGCGGGGTCCGGGACCTGGAGGTCTCGGGCGCGGGCCTGGAAGAGGCCCTGCTCCAGCTCACCTCGGCCCAGCGCTGACCCTTCGTCACCGTCCACCCTTACGTTCGCCTGAAGGAGTGCGTAATGTTCAGCTTCGTGCGGTTTGAGATCTTCCGGTCCCTCCGGAACGTCCGATACCTGCTCCTGCTCGTGATCATGCCCGTCGGGCTCTACCTCATCTACGGCAGGACCTCGAACTCCGTGCCCGCCATGGTCGCCATGGCCGTCTACGCGGCGGCCGGCGGCGGGCTCATCGGCTCCGGCGGCGGCGTCGCGGAAGACCGGCTGCGCGGCTGGCTGCGGCAGCTCAGGGTCACGCCGCTGGCCGACGCGCACTGGCTCGCCGGGAAGATCGTCCAGGGGATGCTCATGATCCTGCCGGGCGTGGCGGGCGTCTGCCTCGCCGCCGTCACCACCGGCGGCGTCCGCCTCGGCGCCGGGCAGTGGGCGGGGCTGGCCGCGCTGCTCCTGCTCGGCTCGCTGCCCTTCGCGCTCCTCGGCCTCACCCTCGCCCTCACCCTCAAGGGCAAGACGGCCCAGATCGGCCTGGTGGTGATCTTCTTCGCGCTGGCGGCACTGGGCGGGATCATCGGCTCCGGCACCCTGCCCGGCGTGCTCGCCACGATCCAGCCGTACCTGCCCACCTACAGCCTGGCGCAGGCCGGCTACGCGATCGCCGGCGGGCACGGGCCGCAGGCGAGCGGCCTGGCGGTACTGGCCGGATGGGCGCTCGCCGCCGCCGCGTCCGCGCTGGTCCTGTGGCGGCGCGAGGCCGGTGCCCGGTGAGCGTGCCCCCGTGCCCCCGCTGAAGTGGCGGGCGCTCGGTGCGGCGTTCGACGTGCGGTCGCTGCTCATGCTCGCCGCCACGGCCTGGGCGCTGATCTATCACTTCACCTCCCAGCCCCCGCTCTGGAGCCGCGTGCTCGCCGTCCCCTGGGCGCTCGCCGTCGTCGCCCTGGCCGGGCTCGCCAAGGTACGGCCCGGCCGGGCCCGCTACCTCTGGCTCGTCGCCGCCTGCCTCGGGCTGGAGGCGTGGGCGGGCTGGCACTGGATCGTCGTGTCCACCTGGGCCACCCGCCAGGCGGGCTGGGAGCTGCGGACCAGGGACATGGGCGCGATCAGCGGCGCGGCCGTCGCCCTGGCGCTCCTGCACGGCGCCGACCCGGGCGCGGCCGTCGTGCTCGGCGGGTTCGTGCTGCTGCCCGGCGTCTTCGCCCGCCAGAGCAGGCGCACCGCCGACCTCATCGGCGAGCTTCAGGAGACCAGGCGCGAGCTGGCCAGGCTGGCCGTCGTCGAGGAGCGCAACCGCATCGCCCGAGACCTGCACGACCTGGTCGGCCACAGCCTCTCGGTGGTGGCCGTGAAGACCGAGCTGGCCAGGAGGCTCGTCCCGCGCGACCCGGAACGCGCCGGCGCCGAGCTGGCCGACATCGACACCGTCGTCCGCCGCGCCCTGGCCGAGGTGCGCCAGGCCGTCACGAACTACCGCCAGCCCGCCCTGGCCGCCGAAGTGGCGGGCGCGGTCTCGGCGGCGCGGTCGGCGGGGATCGCGTGCGCGGTGTCCCTGCCCGACGACTGGGACCTGCCCGTGCCCGTCGAGGGGCTGCTCGCCTGGACCGTACGGGAAGGCGTCACGAACGTGCTGCGGCACAGCCGGGCGCGGTCCTGCTCGATCACGGTGGAGCTGGCGCCGCGCCGGGCCGCCGTCGAGATCTGCGACGACGGCGTGGGCGCGGGTGATGACGAAAGGCCCGAGGCGGCCGTCTCGGGCAACGGGCTCACCGGCCTGTCGGAGCGCGCGTCCGCCCTCCGGGGCGAGATCAGCGTGGGCCGGCGGCCGGAAGGCGGCTTCCGGCTCAGCGTCGCCGTCCCTCTCGACCCGAGCTGACCTCAGGGAGACACGATGACGATCAGAGTCCTGCTGGCCGAGGACCAGACGATGTTCCGAGGTGCGATGGCGACGCTGCTGGGCCTGGAGCCGGACATCGAGGTGGTGGCCGACGTCGGGCGCGGTGACGAGGTGGTGAGCGCGTGCGAGGCGTTCCGTCCCGATCTCGCGCTGCTCGACATCGAGATGCCGGGCATCGACGGGCTGGAGGCGGCGCGCCGGCTCGCGAAGGCCGTGCCGGGCACCAGGGTCGTCATCGTCACCACGTTCGGGCGTACCGGCTACCTGCACGCGGCCATGGCGGCGGGCGCGGCCGGGTTCCTGCTGAAGGACGCGCCGGTCACCGAGCTGGCCGACGCCATCCGCAAGGTCGCGGCCGGGCAGCGGGTGATCGATCCGTCGCTGGCGATCGCCGCGCTGAGCGAGGGCGCCTCGCCGCTCACGCCCCGGGAGACGGACGTCCTGGCCGCCGCCCGCGGCCACGGCACCATCGCCGACATCGCGCGCCAGCTCTACCTGTCGCCCGGCACCGTGCGCAACCACCTGTCGGCCGCGATCCAGAAGCTCGGCGCCCGGACCAGGACGGAGGCGGTGGAGATCGCCGAGCAGAAGGGCTGGCTGGTCTGACGACCGGGACATCCAGCCCTAAACACCGCAAACACCCCCGAGCTGGCACAATGCCCTAGAAACTTCAACGAACCGGGGGGCGCAGCATGGACGAGCCGACCGCCGTCGCAGGTCGAGGTCCACTCCGGCAGCCGGCCCCGCCCGGCCGGCGACCCGCCCTCGACGGCGCCGCCGCCTCCCTGTTCGGCCGCCGCGCGGAGATCGAGCGCCTCCTCGACGCCGTCGACGCGGGGCGGGACGCACTCGACGCGGGACGGGACGCGCTCAGCGCCGAACGGGACAGGCATGCGGTAGGGCGGGACGCGCTGAGCGCCGGGCGGGACGTGGCCCGTACCGCCCTGTTGCTCGGCGAGGCGGGCAGCGGCAAGACCGCGCTGCTGGAGGCCGCGGCCGAGTACGCCCGGCAGGTCGGCACCCGGGTCCTGCTCTCCCGGGGCTGCGAGGTGGAGGCGGAGCAGTCGTTCGCCGGCCTGCACCAGCTCGTGCGGCCGCTGCTGCCCGAGGCCGGCGCGCTGCCCGCGCACCAGCGGGCGGCGGTGGAGGCCGCGTTCGGCATCGCGGCGGCGGCGGAGCCGCACGACCCGGCACCACTGAGGATCGGCGTGCTCAACCTGCTCGCCGAAGCGGCCCGGCGCCGGCCCCTTCTCCTGATCGTGGACGACGTCCAGCATTTCGACCGGGACTCGCGCGACGTGCTCGGGTTCGTCACCCGCCGCCTGGCCGGCGAGGCCGTCACCGTGCTGATCGCCGCGCGCGGGCAGACGCCTCCGGCCGGGCTCGTCCCGGACCTGCCGCTCGTACCCCTGGGGCCGCTGGACCCGGCCGCGGCGGCGCGGCTGCTCGACGCCCAGCCCCACCCGCCCGCCGGACGCGCCCGCATCGACCTGCTCGCCCAGGCCGCCGGGAACCCGCTGGCCATCATCGAGCTGGCCCGCGCCCGCCGCGCCGGCGAGCCGCTGCCGGGCTCGCCGGGCGCGGGCCGCAACCTGTCCGGCGAGCCCTCCGGCGGGGCGCTGCCGCAGACCTTGCGCATCCAGGAGATGTTCGCCGCCCGCCTGTGCGCCCTCCCGCCCGCCACCCGCCGGCTGGTCCTGTACGCGGCGGCCGCCTCGGAGTACGAAAGCCTCGAAACCATCATGGCCGCCGCCGGCGCCACAACCGATCCGGAGGCCGCCGGTGCCGTGGGCGGGCTGGACGGGTGGGCGCCTGCTGAGGAGGCCGGGCTCGTCAGGATCGCGGAGGGGCGGATCGCGTTCCGTCATCCGCTGATGCGGGCCGCCGCCTACCACGCGGCCACGGCGCACCAGCGGCAGCGGGCGCACGCCGACCTCGCGGCCGTGCTCGGCGACGACCCGGCCCGGCGCGCCTGGCACCTGGCCGCCGCCTGCCTCGGGCAGGACGAGTCCGTGGCGGCGGCGCTGGAGGACACGGCCGAGCTCGCCCTGCGGCGCGGCGGCTTCTTCGCGGCGGCCCGGGCGCTGGAGCGGGCCGCCGAGTGCAGCCCCGAGCCCGTGGACCGGGCGCGGCGCTACACGAAGGCGCTGCGGGCGGCCGGCGACGCCGGTGACCCCTGCTGGGTGGCCGAGCTCTACGCCAAGGTCACCGCGTTGACCGAGGACCGCGAGCTGCTGGCGGACGCGGCGGTCGGGGCGGGCCTGTCCCTGTCGCTGTTCGGCCGGCAGCGGCAGGGCTTCGCGGTGCTGACCAGCGTCCTGACGCCGCGCCCGCCCGAGAGCGGCGGCACCGTGCTCGCGCTGGCCTCCGCGCTGCAGGCGGTCGCGTTCCAGTCGGGGCTGCCCGAGTTCAGGCGCCCGATCGGGGCCCTGCTCGCCCACGTGGGAGCGGGTGAGAACGATCCGGCGGCCGTGGCGGTGCGGGCCGCCGCCCTGGCCGGGGCGGAGCCGGCGCGGGCGCCCGAGTTGCTGCGCTCACTGCGGCGGCCCGGGGTGCCGCAGGCGGCGCCTGGTATGCCGGAGATCACCCGGTTGCAGGCGATCGGCGCGACCGCCTGGTACGCCGACGAGTCCGACGTCTGCGTGGAGGTCTTCCGCCGGACGTACACGCTGCTGGCCGCGTACGGCTCCATGGGCCCGGCCGCGCCCTCGCTGGCCGCCATGGGCGCGGCGCTGATCGACACCGGGCGGTGGGCCGAGGCGGACGAGCACCTGGAGACGGTCGCCACGCTGGCGGCGGTGCACAAGCTGCGCCACCTGGAGATCGACGCGGAGGCGTTGCGCGTCACGTTGCGGGCGCTGCGCGGCGAGCCGGCCGCGATGCCGCAGGACCCCGCCTGGACGGCGGTGGCGCTGGAGGAGAACCGGGCGACCCACGCCCGCCTGCTGCGCGCCGCGGGCACGGCAGCGGCGGCGGCCGGCGACTTCGACGCGGCCTTCCGCCATCTCAGGCCGCTGTTCGGGGAGGACGACGAGCCGCTGCACTACTTCCTGGCGCACCGCGCGATCGCCGACCTCGCCGCCGCCGCGCAGCGCACCGGCCGCCAGGAGGAGGCCGCCGCGGTCCTGCGGGACGTACGGGAGGCATCAGGCCCGCGGCCGACGACCCGCATGACCCTGCTGATGCACCACGCAGCGGCCCTGATCGGCGACCTCAAGGACGCCGAGCACCATTTCCGCCTGGCCACCGTGAACCCGGCCGGCGACCAGTGGCCGCTGGCCCGCGCGCAGGCGCGCCTGCACTACGCGCAGTGGTTGCGCCGCCGGCGCCGCCCCCTGGATGCCCGGCCGCTGCTGGCGACGGCGCTGGAGACGTTCGTCCGGCTGGGGGCGGCCGGACTGGCCGGGGAGGCGCGCGGGGAGCTGCGCGCGAGCGGCGCGGCGCTCTCCCCCGCCGCCGCCGACCCGCTGTCGGAGCTGACGGCGCAGCAGCGGCAGATCGTCCGGCTGGCGGCGCAGGGCCTGCGTAACCGGGAGATCGCCGAGCAGCTCATGCTGTCGGTGCGCACGGTCAGCTCGCACCTCTACAACGTGTACCCGAAGCTGGGCGTCAGCAGCCGCCACCAGCTGCGGGCGCTCTTCGACGATCTGTGACCCGGGAACGCGCCGGTCAGCCACGTGCCCGACACTAGAGGGTGCGAGCGATCGGCGGTCCCGGGCCGTCACGACGAACGGAAAGGTGAGCGCATGGCATCCGAGCCCGTCACGGGCGGAGGGGGCGTCCCTCGGGAGCCCGCCGTCGTTCTCGACCCCGTGATCCAGCGGCTGGTCGACGCCTCGGCAGCGCCGCCCTACCTGCACCAGCTCGGCCCGGTCGACGGCCGGCAGGCGTTGCTGGAGACGCAGGGTCACCTGCTCGACGACTGCGGCGTGACGACCGAGTACCACGTCGCGCCGGTGGGGCCGGCGGGGCTGACGGGCTTCTGGGTGTTCCGGCCCGCCGGGGTCTCCGCCGCGCTGCCGGTGGTCGTGTACGTGCACGGCGGCCGGTGGATGCTCGGCGACGCGCGTACGCACGCCCGCATGATCGGCGAGCTGAGCGCGACGAGTCAGGCGGCGTTCGTGGTGCCGGAGTACACCCGCACCCCGGAGGCCCGCTACCCGGTCGCGGTCGAGGAGTCGTACGCGGTGCTGACGTGGGTCGCCGAGCACGCCGCCGACCTGGCGCTCGACGGCCGCAGGATGGCCGTGGCGGGCGACTGCGCGGGCGCGACCATGGCGACGGCGCTCACCATGATGGCCAAGCGGCGCGGCGGCCCCCGCCTGCGCGCGCAGCTCCTGTACTACCCGATGACCGATCCGGGCTGCGACACCGACTCGCAGCGCCGCTTCGCCTCCGGCTACCTGCTCACCAGGGCGGCGATGGAGTGGTACTGGGAGCAGTACACCGACGACGAGCACGAGCTGGACGAGCCGACCGCGGCCCCGCTGCGCGCCTCGGACGAGGACCTGAAGGGCCTGCCCCCTGCACTGGTCATCTCGGCGGAGGCGGACGTGGTGCGCGACGAGGGCGAGCAGTACGCGCGCCGGCTGCTGCGCGCGGGCGTGCCGGTGACGTGCGTGCGCTATCTCGGCACGGTGCACGACTTCGCCTCGCTCAACCCGCTGCGCGACAGCCCGCCGACGAGCGCCGCCGTCCGTCAGGGCGGCCGGTTTCTCCGGGACGCGCTGGCCCCCAGGTCATCCCGCCAGTCAACTTACTGATGCGTGGTCGGTCGGCGATGGGCAGGCTGAGCGGGTAAGGGCCGCCGGCGGGCGGCCACGTACCGCACCCATGGAGGGGTCGCTCAGCATGCCCGACACCAAGCCAGTCCTCGAGCCGGCCGCGCAGGAGTTCGTGGAGGCGACGAAGAACCCGCCGTTCCTCTACGACCTCGGCCCGGTCGAGGGGCGCAAGACCGTCGATTCCGTCCAGGACGGCGACGTCCCCGTGCCGGACGCCGACGTGCGCGACCTGGAGATCCCCGGCGGTCCGTCGGGCAAGGTCTCGATCCGCGTCTTCCGGCCCGCCGGCGCCCAGGGGGCGCTGCCGGTGGTGCTGTACGTCCACGGCGCCGGCTGGGTGTTCGGCAACGCCCACACGCACGACCGGCTGGTCCGCGAGCTGACCGTACGGGCTCAGGCCGCGACCGTCTTCGTCAACTACAGCCTCTCCCCCGAGGCGAAGTACCCGACCGCCATCGAGGAGATCTACGCCGCGCTGCAGTGGATCGCCGAGCACGGCGCCGAGCACGACCTCGACCCGTCCCGCATCGCGGTGGCCGGCGACTCCGTCGGCGGCAACATGACCGCGGCGACGACCATCCTGGCCAAGCGGCGTGGCGGCCCGAGGCTGGCGGCGCAGCTGCTGTTCTACCCGGTCACGGACGCGTCCTTCGACACCGGCTCCTACGAGCAGTTCGAGAGCGGCTACTTCCTCAGCCGCGAGGGCATGAAGTGGTTCTGGGACCAGTACACGACCGACCCGGCCCAGCGGGCGGAGATCACGGCGTCGCCGCTGCGCGCCACGACGGACGACCTGGCGGGGCTGCCGCCGGCGCTGGTGATCGTGGCCGAGGCCGACGTGCTGCGCGACGAGGGCGAGGCGTACGCGGCCAAGCTGCGCGCCGCCGGCGTGCCCGTCACCGCCGTGCGCTACCAGGGCATCATCCACGACTTCGTCATGCTCAACGCGCTGCGCGACACGTACGCGGCCAGGGCGGCCACCCAGCAGGGCGGCGAGTTCCTGCACGACGCCCTGCACGCCTGAGCCTTTCCTTCCCTTCACGTCCCGAGGAGACAAGAGATCATGACGGCAACCGTCGTGCTGGTGCACGGTGCCTTCGCTGACGCCGCGAGCTGGTCGGGCGTCATCGCCGACCTCCAGGAGCACGGTGTCCCGGTGGTCGCGCCGCCCAACCCGCTGCGCGGCCTGGCCGCCGACGCCGCCTACATCGCCTCCGTGGTGGCCCAGATCGACGGGCCCGTGGTGCTGGCCGGCCACTCGTACGGCGGCGCGGTCATCACCGTCGCGGGCACCGACGAGAAGGTCAAGGGGCTGGTGTACGTGGCCGCGTACGCGCTGGAGGAGGGCGAGAGCCTGGCCGAGCTCCAGGGCCGCTTCCCCGAGCCGCTGCTCGGACGGAACCTGAAGCAGTCCACGTATCCGGTGGAGGGCGGCGAGCCGGCGGCCGAGTTCACGATCGCGCAGGAGGCGTTCCCCGAGGTGTTCGCCGCGGACGTGCCGCGCGAGGTCACCCAGGTCCTCGCGGTGGCGCAGCGGCCGCTGGCCGCCGCGGCGTTCACCGAGGCGGCGAGCGCGGCGGCGTGGAAGGGTACGCCGTCCTGGGCGCTCGTCGCGACCGGCGACCAGGCCATCAACCCCGACGTGCAGCGCTTCGGGGCGCGGCGGGCGGGCGCGAGCGTCGTCGAGGTGGAGGGGGCCTCGCACGCCGTCGCGGTGTCCCGCCCCAAGGAGGTGGCCGCCCTGATCCGGGAGGCCGTCCAGGCGGCATCCGCCTGACCTCCGCGTGCGCGGCCCCGGGCCCGGGGGGCGTCCGGGGCCGCTCTCACTCGGCGGTACAGCCGCAGCAGCATCTCCACCAGGTCCGCCTGGCCGGCGCCGTCCGCCTCGGTGAACGCGCGGAACAGCGACAGGTCCGGCCGGCGACCCTCCGCCACCCACTCCGGCACACCTGGTCGGGGGTCAGCTCGTCGAAGCGTTAGGTCGCGGCCGGTGGCCTCGGCGAGGATCGCGACCATCGCGCGGGCCATGAGCTACCTCGGGGCCGGTGAGGTGGTAGGAGCGGCCGGCGTGCCCGTCCTGCGTGAGCACGGTGGCGGCGACGGCGCCGATGTCGTGCTCGTCGATCGGCGGGCTCTCGCGGTCGCCGTACGGCTCGCGCACCCGGCCGGTGGCGCGCAGCGGCCCGGCCCTGTCGGTCAGGGCGTTGGCCATGAACTGCACCGGCTGCAGGAACGTCCACTCCAGGCGGCTCGCCCTGAGCGCGGGCTCCAGCGTGCCCTCCCGCCACCGTCGAAGGCCGCCTCCAGGCCGGCGGCACTGGTCAGGTCGCCCTCGGCCACCTCGACGCCCGCCGGCAGGGCGGCGCAGGCGGGGTGGCGGGTCAGGGCGCGTACCGGCTGCCTGTGGTCGAGCAGGTGCCGGACGACGTGGCGGCCGACGGTGCCGGTCGCTCCGGTGACGAGGATCGTCATGATGTGCCTCCCTGGGTCATGACTCCTGAGAGACCCTGCGGGCACCCGGACGTGACGCGCGGCCGGCGGATGTGGCTCACATCTCACCGGACCTTTGTAACCGTTTTGTGATGCAAACGGGGTGTTTGCTCCGCATGTGTGGGCATTCTTGATCTCGAAGTCCAGCAGAGGGCTTCGTCTCACGCGAATCACCTGAGCGTGCCTCTGCCTGGGCTTTTTGTGTTCCCAGGCAGGGACGCTGGCACTTTTTGGAGCAGCACATGCCTGTCCTGAACATCGCATTCGAGCAGCTCACCGCCGAGGAACTGCTGGCCGAGCTGGCCGACCCGCAGATCTCCGAGCTGCACGCCGTCCGCATTCGCGAGCGCCTGGTGGAGATGCACGAAGGACTGGTGACCGAGGTCACCCGCCGCTACCGCTACCGAGGCGAGCCCATGGAGGACCTGCGTCAGGCCGCGTACGTCGGGCTGATGAAGGCCGTCAACGGCTACGACCCCGAGCTCGGCCACGAGTTCAGGGGCTACGCCATGATCACCATGATGGGCGAAGTGAAGCGGCACTTCCGCGACCGCACCTGGGCCATCCGCGTGCCGCGCGTCTACCAGGAGCGGCGCATCGAGCTGAACAAGGCCACCGCCGAGCTCACCCAGACGCTGGGCCACTCCCCCACCGTGGCCGAGCTGGCGGCGAAGATGGGCATCTCCGAGGAGGAGGTCCTGCTCGCCCTCGAGGCCTCCACCGCCTACAGCACGCTGTCGCTGGACGCCCCCGTCAGCAGCGGCGACGACGACGCGGCCGAGCTGAGCGACTTCGTCGCCGACACCGACGCCTCCCTCGACACGCTGGTGGACCGGCACGCGGTCAAGCCCCTCATCGACGCCCTGCCGCCGCGCGAGAAGAACATCCTGCTCATGCGGTTCTACGGGAACATGACCCAGTCGGAGATCGCCCAGGAGTTCGGCATCTCGCAGATGCACGTCTCCCGCATCCTGCGCGCCGTCCTCACCAAGCTGCGCACCGCCCTGTCGGAGTGAGCGCGGGGGGCGCGGGCGTCCCGTCCCGCTCCGGCGGGATGAGTGACGCCGGCGCAGGCGTTCCGTCCCGCTCCGGCGGGATGAGTGACGCCGACGCGGGCGTTCCGTCCCGCTCTGGCACACTTTCACGGGTGAAGCGGCTACTCCTCATCGGCATCGGTGCCGGACACCCCGACCACCTCACCCTCCAGGCGGTCAAGGCGATCGGCGCCACGGACGTGTTCTTCATCGTGGACAAGGGCGAGGTCAAGCACGAGCTGGTCCAGCTCCGGCTGGACATGATCGCCGAGCACGGGCGGGCGCCGTACCGGATCGCCGAGGCGCGCGACCCCGAGCGGGACCGCGACGCCGCCGCGTACACGGCCGCCGTGGACGACTGGCGCTCGCGGCGGGCGCGCGCCGTCGAAGCGCTCGTCCGCGACGAGCTCGCCGACGGCGAGACCGGGGCGTTCCTCGTGTGGGGCGACCCCGGCGTGTACGACAGCACGCTGGCCATCGTCGAGGAGATCCTCCAGCGGGGGGAGGTCGTCTTCGACTACGAGGTCGTCCCCGGCATCAGCAGCGTCGCCGCGCTCACCGCCGCCCACCGCACCAGCCTCACCCAGGTCGGGCGGCCCGTCCACCTGACGACGGGCCGCCGCCTGGCCTCCGACGGGCCGACCGCCGACGACGTGGTCGTGATGCTGGACGCCCACTGCTCGTTCGCCGGGCTCGACGACTACGCCATCCACTGGGGCGCCTACCTGGGCACCGAGGACGAGCTGCTGGTGTCGGGGCCGGTGGCCGAGGTGGGTGAGCGCATCAAGGAGGTACGGGCCGAGGCGCGGGCCCGCAAGGGCTGGATCATGGACACGTACCTGCTGCGGCGCCTGTCACCTCGTCCAGAACAAGCCTGACCAGCTCCGAACGCCGCTCGGTGCCGTCGCCGGGAGCCAGCAGCACGATGCTCCAGCCCAGATCCGGCAGCCGGACGTGCGCCGCGCGCAGGCCCGGCCAGCCGCCACCATGCAGGTGGACGCGGTGGCCCGCGTGCGCGCGCAGGCCGACGCCCCATCCGTAGTCCGTGGGGGTGCCGTCGGCGAGGCGGCCCGGGGCGTGCAGGAGCGCCGAGACGCCCAGCTCGTCGGCGTTCAGCGCCTGCCCCCAGCGCAGCAGGTCGGCGGCCGTGCTCCACACGCCGCCGTCGCCCAGCGACAGCGGCGCCGGATGGCCCGGGCTCACGGGGATCGCGCCGGGAGGGGCGGGAGCGGGGCCCGCCCAGCAGCGGGTGCGGGTCATGCGCAGCGGAGCGAAGAGACGGTCCCGGGCCAGCTCCGGCAGCGGGCGCCCGGCGGCCCGCTCGGCGGCGGTGGCCAGGCAGACGTAGCCCGCGTTGGAGTAGGCGAACGCGGCGCCCGGCGTCCCGGGGAGCGCGTCGCAGGCCGTGAGGGCGCGGATCACACCCCGGCTCGTACGGTCGCCGGGCGGCGCGGCGGCATCGAGGTCGGCGTCGGCGGGCAGGGCGGCGGTGTGGTGGAGGAGGTGCCGCAGGCGCACGCCGCCGGCCCAGGGCGGCAGCTCGGGCAACCAGCCGGACAGGGCGCCGTCCACGTCGAGGACGCCGTCCCGGGCGAGGAGCGCCACCAAGGCGGCGGTCATCTGCTTGGCGAGCGAGGCGGCGTAGACGACGGTCGTGGGCGTCAGGCCCTGCGCGTGGAAGAGCGGCGGCTCGCGGTGCCGGCGGAGGCCCACGATGATCGGCTCGGCGGGCTCGTAGCCGGCCTGCCGCACCAGGCCGGGCAGCGCTCTCATGCTTCCCCCGCCACCGGGCGCCGGTGAGCCGGCCCCGCCGTCCTCGCCGACCGCCGCGGTGCCGACCTTTCACGAACTTGCGAGAAGCGTATCGTCGGGATGTGGACCGCGAGAAGATCGAGCTCACCACCGTTCAGCGAACGATGCTCGCCACCCTGTACGCCAGAGCGCTGGACAGCAGGTCCTCCTCCCCCGTCCTCGGCGACCGCACCGCCGACGAGGTGGTCCGCCGCCTCGACCACGACTGGCGCAAGACCGGCACGCGGGCCCCGTGGGACGCCGCGCTCCTGGCGCTGCGCGGCCGGGAGCTCGACCGGTGGACCACCGAGTTCCTGTACGCCCACCCCGGCGAGGTGACCGTGCTGCACCTGGCGTGCGGCCTCGACAGCCGCGTGCACCGGCTGGCGCCGCCGCCGTCGGTGCGATGGATGGACGTCGACTACCCCGACGTCATCGACCTGCGGCGGCGGCTGCTGCCCGAGCCCGGCGGCGACTACCGGATGATCGGGGCGTCGGTGACCGAGGAGGGGTGGCTGGAGCGGGTGCCCGCCGATCGGCCGACCGTGGTCGTGGCCGAGGGGCTGACGATGTACCTGCACGAGGAGGAGGCGCGGCGGCTCATCCAGCGGATCTGCGGGCACTTCCCGGCCGGGCAGCTGCTGTTCGACTGCTTCAGCAAGCGGCTCCTGCGGCTGGCCGGGAAGATGAGCAGGATGCGGCTGGGCATCGTGCCGCGGGCCGTGCTGGAGAGCTGGCACTGGGGGATCGATGACCCTCGGGAGCTGGAGGGGTGGCAGGACGGGCTCGAGTTCGTGGACGATCTGTACGTCGTGGACCTGCCCGATCTGGACAGGCTGCCGGCGGTGGCGCGGATCGGGCTGCGACTGGGGGCGCATCTGCCTGGCGGACGGGACTCGGGACGGTTGCTGCGCTACCGCTTCTGACCGGTTCATCGGGGCCAGGTTCGTCGGGCGATGCCGAGCCCGGCTCCCGGCCAGGTGCGTCGGGTGTTGACGCGCAGGCTCGGGGTCAGGTTCGGCGGGCGGTGACCAGCCAGGCACGGGAGTCCAACCACACGCCCTCCCCGGTGTCATGGGCGTCCAGGACGGCCAGCAGCCGGTCGAGAGCGCGGGCCGTCCCGGCGGCGTCCGGCCGCCGGCCAGCGCCTGCCGGACGGCGCGGAACCACTCCTGGCGCTCGCCGGCCTGCCACACGAGCCGCACCAGCCGCGCCCCCGGCCGCAACGCCCGCCCGACGTCGGCGAACGCCGCGACCGGGCCGGCGAAGAACATCGTGCCGAACCGGCTGACCCCCAAGGTGAAACGTCCCGGCGGGAAGGGGTGGACCTGGGCGTCGGCCCGTTCGAAGGCGATGTTGCGCAGGCTCGCTCGCCGCGGTGCCGCACGGGCTCGCCGGACCAGGCGGCGGCCAGGATCGTCAGGGACTCGTCGAGCATCCGCCCCCGCCGCCGGTCGTCGAGCTGCTCGCCCGTCCTGGACAGCTCGCCCCCGAACCGGTCGCTGCCGAGACCGACGCCGAGGACGAGGCGGCCGCCGCTGAGCCGGTCCAGCGTCGCGGTCTCCCGCGCCACCTTGGCCGGCCGGCGGCGGGCGAGCGGCGAGACCATCGGGCCGAGCCGCAACCGCTCGGTCGCGGTCGCGATCGCCGCCAGCGCGATCCACGGGTCGGCGACCTGCCGGACCGGCGCCCGCCAGTGCAGGTGGTCCCAGACGAAGCAGCCGTCCCAACCGGCCTCCTCCGCGTCGGCCGCGAGGCGCGCCACCGTCAGCGGGTCGGCGAGGTCGTCGAACAGCGGCAGCCAGAGCCCCGACCGCAACCGGCTCACGGCCGGACCTCCCGCCGCACGCCGACGTCGCCCGCCCCCTGGCGGGTCGTCCCGGACGGGGACGGGCGGGGGCCGGAGATCGCCAGGATCTCCGCGATTACGGTGTCCCAGACCTCGGGCGGCGGCATCTGGTACCCCATCCCGTCGAGCGGGACGAGCCGGGCTCCCGGGATCTCCCGTGCCACTGCCTGCGGCGTCGCCGGCCCGGCCGCGATCGGAGTCGCGCCCGGCACCCGCTCGCGGCCGGGCTCACCCTCGGCACCCCCTCCTTCGCTAGGGTGAGGCGTCGAATCCGATCTTGACCCCCGGGAAGTGACCCGTGCGCCACCGATTAAGCGTCCCCGCCCTGATCATCGCCGCTCTCTACGCCGCCGCCCTCGTGACCACCGCCGTGCTCGCGCTGACCACCGGCGACGTCGCCCCGCTGTGGCGGCTGACGGTGTTCGGGGACGTGCGGGAGCTCGTCGAGGCCACCCCGGCGAACGTCGCCACGATGCTCCTGATCGGCCTGCCCTGGACGTGCGCGCTGTGGCTCGGCCTGCGCGGCCCCCGCGTGGGGCAGCCGCCCGAGCTGACCGTCCAGGAGCAGCGGCTGCGCCTCGCCCTGTACGCGGCCGCCGCCACCTGGCTGATCCACCCCTTCACGCAGGGCTGGCCGTGGTGGGCCGTGGTGCTCGACTCCGTGCTGATGCTGGCGGTCGTGGTGCTGATCCGGCCGGTGCTGGGCGACAGCCTGGAGTACGCGAGCTGGTCGGTGGTCGCCGGGGTGCTGGCGTTCGGCGGCGGCGCCGTCGTCGCGGTGTCCGACGAGTTCGCCCTGGGCCTGTCGGGCGGGGCCGGCCTCGCCTTGCTGCTGGC
The DNA here is from genome assembly GCF_012034275.1 of Nonomuraea composti. NCBI lineage: Bacteria > Bacillati > Actinomycetota > Actinomycetes > Streptosporangiales > Streptosporangiaceae > Nonomuraea > Nonomuraea composti. Next base: position 107,503 of record NZ_JAATEP010000030.1, read on the forward strand.
CCAGCTCGTGTGGATGGTGCTGGTGCTGCGGGCTCAGCGGTGGGACGGCCGCTGGCGGTTCGTCACCTACCTGTACGGCATCACGTCCCTGGTGCTGCCGATGCTGGTGCTGGCGGCGGGCTGGCTGGTCGTGGAGGCGGGCAGCCTGCTCTACAGCCTGTCGGCGGCGGCCGGCGTGCTGATGGCGATCTGGCTGGTGGACACCGCCAACGACCTCGCCGACCCGCGCAACAGGAAGACCGTCGCGCCGGCGGCGCCTTGACAGGTCAGGCGCACCGCCGGTCCGCGCCCAGGAACGTGCCGGTGCGCCGCGTGCTCCCGTAACCGGCGGCGAACACGCCCCTCTCGAACACCGGCTCCCCCGCCACGCACACCGCCCTGACGGCCGCGTCGCTGCGGTTGACCATGCGCCGCACGCCGCCGAAGTCCGGCATCGGCGCCTCGTGGTAGGCGGCCAGCCGGTCGTCGAGCCCGGCCGGGTCCACCACGACCAGGTCGGCCCGGTCGCCCGCGCGCAAGGTGCCCGCCCGCAGCCCGAACCAGTCGGCCGGCTCGCCGGTGAGCCGGTGCACCGCCCGTTCGACCGTCATGAACGGCCGGCCGGCCGCCTGGGCGGCCACGACCCGCTGGAGCAGCCGCAGCGGGGCGTTGTAGTGGGCCATGTTCCGCAGGTGCGCGCCCGACTCGGCGAACCCCATCTGCACCGCCGGATGGCCGGCCAGCCGGTCGAGCACGTGCGGCCGGTCGTTGGCGATCGTCGTGCGCCAGCGCAGCCGCGACCCGTGCGCCACCACGAGGTCGAGGAACGTCTCGGCCGGGTGCCGCCGGCGCGCGCCCGCCACCTCGCCGAACGACCGGCCGACCAGCCCCTCGTCGGGGCAGGCGACGATGCCGGCGTCGTACAGGTGGCGGAAGCGGCGGTCGTAGTCGCGGCGGAACCACCGCCGGTAGGCCCGCCGCGACAGCAGCCGCGCCCGCTCGGCCTCCTGCCGCAGGTGCAGCGCGGCCGCCGTGGCGCCGAACTCCTCGAAGATGCCCAGGTCGATGCCGTCGGCGTACAGCTCGTACGGAACCGGCAGGTGCTGCCAGCGCACCTCGGCCCCCAGCAGCCGGTTGGCCAGCGCGGTCACGCGCGTCAGCATGCCCGCCGGCACGGGCGCCGTCTTGGAGTCGAGCGCGGCCAGCAGCGACGTCTTCAGCCGCGGCCGCGCCCACAGGCCGGCGCCGGCGAGCAGGAACAGCAACGTGTTCCACGGGCGGGCGCTGCCGGGCGCGCTCTGCAGGACCCGGCCGCGGGCCCGCAGCACCCGGTGCAGCGCGCGGTACTCGTGCCAGCCCGCGAACGTGGACGGCAGCCGCGCCGACCGGAACCGGTCACCGTCGAGCCGGCAGTGCGTGCTGGCCACCGTGGACAGGCCGAGGAAACCGGCGTCGAGGGCCCGGTCGAGCAGCGCCGCCATCCGGTCGAGGTCCTGCCCGGTGGCGGGGTCCGCGCCGACCGCGCGCCCCAGCCCCATCACGTACGCCCGCAGGTCGGAGTGGCCGAGGAAGGCGGCCACGTTCGGGCCCAGCGGCCGGGCCAGCAGCGCCCGCACGTACTCGTCGGCCCCGGACCAGCTCCGGTGCCGCTTCAGCGCGTCGAGCACGGCGGCGTGCGGCAGCGCCTCGACCCGGCTGAACAGGTCGGCCGCGTCGTCGGGGGAGCAGTAGACGCCCGACAGGGAGCAGTTGCCGAGCACGACGGTGGTGACGCCGTGCCGCACGGACTCGGGCAGCCCCGGAGACAGCAGCACCTCGATGTCGTAGTGCGTGTGCACGTCGAGGAAGCCCGGCAGCACCCAGCAGCCGGCCGCGTCGAGCACCCGCCGGCACCCCGCCTGCGGCAGCGGCTCGGCCGACACGGCCGCCACCCGGCCGCCCCGCACCCCGAGGTCGCGGATCGCGGACGGGCTCCCCGCGCCGTCGAACCAGCGGCCCCCCTTGATGATCAAGTCGAACATCGCCGTCCCCCGACTGTGAGCGATCGCCCGATCACCCTACGGCATCAGGCGGCGGCCGGAGCGCGTACGTGACGCGTGTCCGCCCGCCGCCCGTCCCGTCAGTCCACCTCCACCACCGGCTGGGCGAACTGGGCGGAGTACAGCCGGGCGTACGCCCCGCCGGCCGCGAGCAGCGACTCGTGCGTGCCCTGCTCGACGATCCGCCCGCCCTCCATCACCAGGATCAGGCTGGCGTCGCGGATCGTGGACAGCCGGTGCGCGATCACGAAGCTCGTCCGGCCCTCGCGCAGCGAGCTCATCGCCCGCTGGATCAGCACCTCGGTCCGCGTGTCGACCGAGCTGGTCGCCTCGTCGAGGATCAGGATCGCCGGGTCCGACAGGAACGCCCGCGCGATCGTGATGAGCTGCTTCTCGCCCGCGCTGACCGCGCCGCCCTCCTCGTCGATCACCGTGTCGTAGCCGTCGGGCAGCGTGTGCGCGATGCGGTCCACGTGCGCGGCCCGCGCCGCGGCCTCGATGCGCTCGCGGGTGGCGCCCTCCGCGCCGTAACCGATGTTCTCCGCGATCGTGCCGCCGAACAGCCACGCGTCCTGCAGCACCATGCCGATGTTGGCGCGCAGCTCCTCCCGCGACATCCGGGCGATGTCGACCCCGTCGAGCGTGATGCGGCCGCCCGTCACCTCGTAGAAGCGCATGATGAGGTTGACCAGCGTCGTCTTGCCCGCACCCGTGGGGCCCACGATGGCCACCGTCTGGCCGGGCTCCACGGTCAGCGACAGGTCCTCGATCAGCGGCCGGTCCTCGGCGTAGCGGAACGACACGTGCTCGAACGCCACCCGCCCCCTGACCTTCTCCGGGCGTACCGGCTCGGCCGGCTCGGCCGACTGCTCCGGCGCCTCCAGCAGCTCGAAGACCCGCTCGGCCGAGGCGACGCCCGACTGCACGAGGCTCGCCATGCCGGCCACCTGCGTCAGCGGCTGGCTGAACTGCCGCGAGTACTGGACGAACGCCTGCACGTCGCCCAGCGAGATCGACCCCGACGCCACCTTGAGCCCGCCCACCACGGCGACCAGCACGTAGTTGAGGTTGCCGATGAACATCATGGCCGGCTGGATGACGCCGGAGATGAACTGGGCGCGGAAGCTGGAGGCGAACAGCGCCTGGTTGTGCTCCTCGAACGTCTCGGCCGCCTCCTTCTGCCGGCCGAACACCTTGACCAGCGTGTGCCCGCCGTACATCTCCTCGATGTGGCCGTTCAGCTTGCCCGTCGAGGACCACTGCTTGATGAACTGCGGCTGCGCCCGCTTGCCGATGACCGTCGTCACGTACACCGACACCGGCACCGTCACCAGCGCGATCAGCGCCAGCACCGGCGAGATCCAGAACATCACCACCAGCACCGCCACGACCGTCAGCACCGAGGAGATGAGCTGGCTCATCGTCTGCTGCAACGTCTGCGCGATGTTGTCGGTGTCGTTCGTGGCCCGGCTGAGGATCTCGCCGCGCGGCTGGCCGTCGAAGTAGCTCAGCGGCAGCCGTCCCAGCTTGCCCTCGATGCGCTCGCGCAGCCGCGCCGCCGCCCGCTGCACCACCGTGGTCGTCAGTCGGAACTGCACGATCCCCAGCAGCGCCGCCACCAGGTAGATCACCAGCACCCAGCCCAGCACCTGCGCCAGGGCGGTGAAGTCGATGCCGCGGCCCGGCACCACGCTCATCGAGGCCACCATGTCGGCGAAGGTGCCCTGGCCGCGGGCCCGCAGCCCCGCCACCGCCTGCTCCTTCGTCGCCCCCGCCGGAAGCTGGGCGCCGATGATGCCCGTGAAGATCAGGTCCGTGGCGTGGCCGAGGATCTTGGGGCCCGTCACCGTCAACGCCACGCTGGACGCGCCGAGCACCAGGATCACGATCAGCAGCGCCCGTTCCGGACGCAGCAACGCCATCAGCTTGCGCAGCGTCCCGCCGAAGTCGAGCGCCTTCTCGGCCGGCGGCCCCGCCATCATCCGGCCCGGCCCGAAGCCGGGCTGCGGGCGCCGCGCCGGCGCCTGCGTCGTCATGCCGCCGCCTCCTGTTCCGTGAGCTGCGACAGGACGATCTCCCTGTACGTCGGGCAGCCGTCCATCAGCTCGCCATGGGTACCGCTGCCGACCACCCGCCCGTCCTCCAGGACGATGATGCGGTCGGCGTCGCGGATCGTGCTCACCCGCTGCGCCACGATCACGATCGTCGCGTCGGCGATCTCCTCGGCCAGCGCGGCACGCAACCGCGCGTCCGTCGCGTAGTCCAGCGCGGAGAAGGAGTCGTCGAACAGGTAGATCTCGGGCCGGTGCACCAGCGTCCGCGCGATCGCCAGCCGCTGCCGCTGCCCGCCGGACACGTTCGTGCCGCCCTGCGAGATCGGCTCGTCCAGCCCGCCCGGCATCGCCTCCACGAAGTCGCGCGCCTGCGCCACCTCCAGCGCCCGCCACAGCTCCTCGTCGGTCGCGTCCGGCCTGCCGTAGCGCAGGTTCGAGGCGACCGTGCCGGAGAACAGGTAGGGCGACTGCGGCACCAGGCCCACCGCCCGCGACAGCGCGCCCGGGTCGAGGTCGCGCACGTTCACGCCGTCCACCAGCACCTCGCCCGCCGACGCGTCGAACAGCCGCGGAATCAGGTTGAGCAGCGTCGTCTTGCCGCTGCCGGTGCTCCCGATGATCGCCGTCGTACGGCCCGGCCGCGCCGCGAAGCTCACGCCGCACAGCACCGGCTCCTCCGCGCCCGGGTAACGGAAGTCCACCGAGCGCAGCTCCAGCTCGCCGTCACTGCGCGCCGGCAGCACCGGGGACGCCGGCGGATGCACCGTCGTCTCGGTCGCCAGCACCTCCTCGATCCGCTCCGCGCACACCTCCGCCCGCGGGATCATCATGAACATGAACATCGCCATCATCACCGACATGAGGATCTGCATCAGATAGGAGATGACGGCCGTCAGCGCGCCCACCTCCATGGCGCCGTCGGCGATCCGGTGGCCGCCGAACCACACCACCGCGACGCTGGAGACGTTCACCACCAGCATGACCGTGGGGAACATCAACGCCATCAACCGGCCGACCCGCAGCGACACCTCCGTCAGCCGGTCGTTGTCACCCGCGAACCGCTCCCGCTCGTACCGGTCGCGCACGAACGCCCGGATCACCCGGATGCCGGTGATCTGCTCGCGCAGCACCTGGTTGATGCGGTCGATGCGCTCCTGCATCGCACGGAACAGCGGGCGCATCCTGACCACGATCACCGCGACCACGGCGATCATCACCGGCAGCGCCACGAGCAGCAGCGACGACAGCGCCGCGTCCTGGTTCAGCGCCAGCACGATGCCGCCGACGCACATGATCGGCGCCGCCACCATCATGGTGAACGCCATCAGCACCAGCAACTGCACCTGCTGCACGTCGTTGGTCGTGCGGGTGATCAGCGACGGCGCGCCGAGCCGGCCGACCTCCTGCGCGGAGAAACCCTGCACCCGGTGGAAGATCGCGGCCCGCAGGTCACGGCCCAGGGCCATCGACGTACGGGCGCCGTAATACACCGCGACCGTCGCGCACGTGATCTGCACCAGCGTGACAGCGAGCATCACCAGCCCGATGCGCATGATGTAACCGGTGTCACCCTTGACGACGCCGTCGTCGATGATGTCGGCATTGAGAGTGGGGAGATAGAGCGTGGCCAGCGTCTGCACGAACTGGAAGACCACGACGAGCGCGATCTCCCTCCGGTACGGCCGCAACTGGACCCGCAGAAGACGGAGCAGCATCAACAGGGGCTTTCTGGGTCTGGGATGGGAGAGGGCCTGACGAGCAGCCCGTCGAGCAGCACGGAGACGATCTCCTCGTCCTCCATGTCCGCGAAGTCGGCGCCCGCACCGAAACCCCGGTGCACGGACACCGCGATCAGCATGAGCAGCAGCTGCGCCGCGTCGTCGGGCGAGCGCCGCAACCGGTCACGATCCGGCCCCATCAGCTCAGCCAGCGCGACCTGGATGCGGCGCCGGTTGTCCAGCATGTGCTCGCGGAACTCGGCGTCGTCCGCCATCGGCTCCTTGGGTCCATGGGGGACGGACAGGAGGTTGGCGTTGGCGCTCATCCTCGTCCGCAGGATCGTGACCGCCTCGCACAACCGGGCCCGCAGCCCGGCCGACGCGGGGATCGCCGCCAGCGCTTCCAGGGCGTGCCGCGGATCGAACGCGCTCATCAGCGCCGCCCGCACCAGCGAAGCCTTGTCAGGGAACACCCCGAAGATCGTCCCCTCGGCCACGCCCGCGGCCTCGGCGATCTGACGAGTGCTCACCGCCGCGCCGTACTCCCTCAGCAGGGGGATGGTGGCGGCGATGAGTGCGGCGCGGCGGTCTTCCGGTGCCATGGCCGGCACCCTCCGCCTTCTGTTCATGGGCGGGAGCGTAATGAGCGAGTACTCACTCATTCAAGTGGTTTTATGGTGAGGACAGTGGGCGGGAATGTGACTGTTCGGGCGCGCACAGTAGTCCTATGCGATCCGACCGCGACGCCAACCCGCCTCTCACCAGCCGGCTCCCCCATGCACCGCTCCACGGTGGGGACCCGGCGGCATGTGACCCCCACGGGGGCGGGGCGGTACGCGAATCCGGCAGGGACGCTGCGACCACCCGCGCACCCAGCACCGACAGGACGGCGTGCGAGCTGCCCATGCCGGGCGTCATCCTCGCCCGCGCCGGCCAGGAGCTCGAACGCATCCGCACGGCCTGGCGCGCCGGCCGCCACGACGCCTTTCTCGCGGAGGCACGCCACGCCCTCCTCCACCGCTACGCCGACGCCCTCACCCGGCTGCTCCCCTCCACCCCGTTCACCATGGACGACCTCATCACCGCCGGCCTCCTCCCCCGCCACCGCCGCTTCACCACCGCCCTGCTCGACCTGCTGCACGAGCACGGCCTGGCCCACCTGAGCGACGAGGAACAGCAGCCCCCGAGACCGACGACGCCCCCGCCCTCCCACGACCAGTGGCACCACGAAGCCGCACACCCACACCCCGACGAACCGCGACACCGCTCACGCTCCACCGGCCGCTGGCGCCTCACCGTCCCGGCCGACCCCGACGAGCTCACCCGCACCCTCCTCCTGCGACACCCGGCCCATCTCGCCGAAACAGCCCTCACCACCCACCTGACCCGGCGCCTCCCGGCCCTGCTCCGTGGCGAACAGAACCCCACCGCACCGCCTGCGCACCAGGGCTTCCCGGAGCCGTTCGACAACAGGCTCCTCCGGCACCTGTACGACGTCGCACCGGTATGCCGCTTCACCAACCGGACGGCCAGAGCGCTCCTCAGCCAGATCATCGCCGCCTGGCCCAGCGACCGCCCGCTGCGCGTGCTGGAGATAGGCGCCGGCACCGGCGGCACCACCGCCGCCCTGCTCCCGCTCCTGTCCGCCCACCTCACCCACTACACCTTCACCGACCCCTGCCCCGCCGCCTGCGCCGCCGCCCCCCGCCGCTTCTCCGGCCACGACTTCCTCGACTACCGGCCCCTCGACCTCGACACCGACCCCACCACCCAGGGCTTCACCTCCGGCGCCCACGATCTCGTCATCGCCGCCAACGCCCTGCACACCGCCAGGGACCTGCCCGCCGCCCTGGACCGCGTCCGCAGCCTGCTCACCCCCGGCGGCCACCTCCTGGCCATCGAAACCCACGACCCGTGCTTCCTGCTGGGCCTGCTGACCCCCTTCCTCCGGCCCACCCACACCTCAACCGTCCACACCCCAACCGCTCACACCATGACCGCTCGCACCATGACCGGCCATGCCTGGGCCGCCGAGAACGACCCCCTCCGCCCGGGCACCCCGTTGCTACGCCGCGAGCAGTGGCCGCCCCTGCTGCGCGAATGCGGCTTCACCGACATCGCCCAGACCGGCCCCGACACCACCCCCGCCCGGGACGCCTTCTCCATCCTCCTGGCCGCCCGCCCCCGCGCCCACGCTCGCCCGCTCCCCACCGCCCCGCCGAGCCGTCCGACGCGAAGGAGCCGCTTCGTCATCCACGAGCCGCCCCGCCCCGGCATGGTGGCGGTGGAAATCCGCGCTGCCACCTTCCCCCTCACCTGGGTCGAGAGGCCGGACGATCCGCGCACCTCGCGAACCGGCGCCTCGTCCCAGCGCGGCTCGCGAACCGGGGACCCGTCCATTTGGCGGTGGGGATGCGCCGGCGTGGTCACCGCCATCGGCGAAGGCGTGACCGGCCTCCGGCCCGGCGAGCGCGTTACCGGACTGGCCCCCGGAACGCCCACCTCCCACGCCCTCACCTCGGCCCGCCTCCTCACCGCGATCCCCGCGGGAATGACCGATGCCGAGGCCGCCACCGTCCCGCTGGCGCACCTGCACGCCCATCTCGCTCTGACCGTCCAGGCCAAGCTGTCGCCGGACGAGACCCTGCTCCTGCGCGACGACGCCACGGGGCTCGGCCTGGCCACGCTGCGGCACGCCCTTCAGTGCGGCGCGCGGGTCATCGTCGCCGCCCGTACCCCGGCCCAGCGCGACCTCCTGCTCGCCCTGGGCGCGTGGCGGACACTGGACGCGCAAGACCCGCGCGCTCCCCGCCGGGTCCTGGAGCTGACCGACGGCCGGGGCGCCGAGGTGGCGGCCGGCCCCGTCCCTCCTGGCTGGGAGCGAGCGCTGGCCGGCGAGGGCCGGTACGTCCAGCTCGGCCTCGCCGACCCCTCCGAACCGGGCCTGTTCGCCGAGGTCATGGCCGGCCTGCCGCAGGGCCGGGTCCTGCCGCTCCCGTTCAGCGCCTTTCCCGCGGCTCGCGTACAGGACGCGCTGGCGTTGATCCGCGAGGGCCGGCAGCTCGGTGAGATCGTGCTGTGCTTCGACCCCATGGACGGGCCCGTACCCGCATGCCCCTGACCGGGCGGCCATGATGACGGGACGCGTCCGTGCGTCCATGCCGTCAGCGGGTGGATCTGTGCTAGCAGGACATCGATCTGCGCCCTTTACGAAGTAGATCACGATGTGAGCTGTGGGCGTTTTGTCTAGCATGGGCGGGAAGCTCGTGTGATGAGGGAGGCGTGTGGAAGAGAGCGTGCCGCTGGCCCAGCTCGCCCGCCGGCTCGAAGAGGTGGTCAGCGACCTGCGGGGCCTCCCCGTGGACGTGGAACGGCTGGAGGACAACGAACTCGTCCGCCGGCGCATCTCCGAAGCCGCCGTCTCGGCCCGCGAGGTGCGCGCCATGCATCCCGTGGGGCTGTCCGACACGGCGCGGAACGAGCACACGAGCCGCCGCGAGAACCTCGACGCCCTGGAACGCGGCACGAGGATGCGCACCATCGTGCACGCCACCGTCCTGGACAACCCAACCCACGCGGCCCGAATCAGGCAGCTGCACGCCGCCGGCGACCTGCACCGGGTGGTGGACGAGCCGGTCCAGCAACTCGTCATCTTCGACCGCACGCTGGCCTTCCTCCGGCTCACCCCCGTCCCGTACGCGCCGGGCGCGCTGGCGATCCGCCAGCAGAGCCTGATCACCGCCCTCATCGACCTGTTCGAGCGGACGTGGTCCGGAGCCAGGGAGGTCACGGAGCCCACGCGCCGGCTCAGCGCCCGCGAACGCGAGGTCCTCGCCCTGATCGCCGAGGGCCGCTCCAACAGCGCCGTCGCCCGCGCCCTGTCGATCACGGAGGCGGCCGTGGGCAAGCACGTGGCGAGCCTGTTCGCCAAACTGGAGATCCCGGCCACGGCCGACGACAACCGGCGGGTGCTGGCGGTGCTCGCCTACCTGCGGGGAACGGCGAGATGACCCACGGCCCGGCCACCACGGACGCTGTCGTACGCGGAACAGGGCATACCTGCTCGGCCAGGCCTTCGAGAGAGGGCGTGCCCACTCCCCCGCTCATGGGCGCGAGTCCTCACCACCGTGGAGCGCCAGGGGTCAGCTTTCACTGACAGGGCGAAGGACGGACCTCAGAAGGTCGATCGTCGCCTGGGCCTCTTCCCTCTCTCCCGCGTCCACCCAACTCCTCCAGAACCAGCCGTCTGCGGGCAGCGTCATGTCCAGCGCCCGAACCGCGGTCAAGGCGAGGCCGGGCATGATCGGCTTCCCCAGCCATTCTGTGATGTCCGGATATTCCTCGTTCCAAGAGAAGGAGCTTCCGGCCGGAACATTGGCTGCGACCACGGCGGCGGCGGCGGCCACCACATCTAGTTCAGGTATCCGCCTAACGGGACCTCGATCTCCGGGTCCCTCCGATTCAGTAGAGTCCCGCCCCTTGCTTCATCCCTTCCATCATCGTTTGCTCCATGCGGCGGATCGCCGTCTCGCCCGTACCGCTGGGGAGAGCGAAGCAGGTGGCGTTGTGCCTAACGGCCACAGGCGGTGGGAAAGGTAGGGCCAGGGCGAACTCGATCTCGCCCCAGGGCCCATGCGGTGGGCGTCCGCGGCCCCGTTCAATGGTCGGCATGCAACGTATGACTGGATTGCTGGTCGGCGCGGTGTTCGGCGCCGTCTTCGTCTTCGTGAACGCGCACGACCCGCTCAACAGCACCGTCGCGCTCCTGCTGCGGGTGGTGGCGGGCCTGGCCGCCGCGACCGTGCTCGTCCTGTGGTTCACCGCCGCCCGTGGGCAGCGGGACGGGGGCGAGGCTCCGCGCGGGGCGATGTTCGGGCGGGGTTATCTCGTCATCGTGGCGGCCGAGGCGGTCCTGCTGTTCGGCGGGCTGCGGGTGCTCGCCGCGCTGGGAGCCCCCGAGCAGGCGAACGTGGCGTGGGTGGCGCTGGTCGTCGGGGTGCACTTCGTCGCCCTGGCGCCCATCTGGAAGGCCTGGGACATCGCCGTTCCCGGCGTGGTGCTGAGCCTGCTCGGCGTGGCGGGGCTCGTCCTGGCGCCGACGTCGGCCGCCGCCTGGGTGCCGTTCCTCAGCGGCGTGCTGTCGGGGATCGTGCTGCTGGCGGGTGCCGTGACCGTGAGCTGGCGCACCGTGGCGGCGCGCCCGTCACAGACTGACCGGTCGTCGCACGCTGACCGCCCGGCACCGGTGCGCACGCCCTGAAACCCGGCACGCGCACCACAAATGTAGGCACGCGCGCCCATAACCCCCGCGCGCCGCAGATCCGGCGCACGCGATCTCAGTGTGCCGCCACCGCCGGCTGGCGCATCAAAGGCTCGGCGGCGGTACGGAGTTCGTCGCTGAACGGTGTGGGGCGCAGGGTGGCCGGGTCGAGGTTGACGTTGACGCGGTAGCCGTCGGCGTGCACCACCTCCCCGTCCGGCGACAACACGCGGAACCCGTACACGCCGCTGGTGCGTCCCAGGCGTTCGATCCAAAAGTGCACCACCGGCTCGCCCGCGCCCACGATCGGCGCGTGGTAGGTCACCTTGAACTCCCGTACCGCCAGGAACACGTCGCGGAAAGCCGACCGCGCCGGGTCGGGCGACCAGCCGAGGCGCTGCCAATAGGCGCCGATGGCCCGCTCGACCAGCAGCGCGTAGCGGGAGTTGTGCAGCAGGCCCATCGCGTCGAGGTCGTCGAAGTGCACCTGGACGGGCTCGTGCGCGCCGTCTTCCATCATCATGATCAATCCTCCGGGAGTAGCGCGGGCTCGGGACAGAGTGCGCGCAGTCGCTGCAGGACGGCGCGGCGGGCGTGGGTGAGGGCGGCGGGCCCGTCGTGGAGGCGGGAGTGGATGATCGTCATCTCCCCCAAAGCGTCGATCTCGTACGCGAGCTGCGCCGGGTCCGTCTCCTCCACCAGCTCGCCCAGCTCCTTGGCCTGCGTCACCAGCCCCTGGATGAACTCCTGCCACTCGCGCATGGCCCGCGCCACCCGGTCGCGCACGGCCCCCGGCCGGTCGTCGAACTCGGCCTGCACGGTGAAGAAGAAGCAGCCGCCCGGCAGCACGCCGTCGCTGTAGAAGCGCATGCGGGCCTCGTGCAGCGCGAACAGCCGCCGCACCCCGGCGGGAGCGCTCATGGCGGGCGCCACGACGTGCTCCTTCCACTGGCGGGCGGCCCATTCCACCGCGTCGAGCTGCAGCTCCTCCTTGTCGCGCCAATGGGCGAAAAATCCGGACTTGCTGGTGCCGGTGGCCGCCGCCAGCCGTCCCAGGGAGAGCCCGTCCAGCCCTTCGACGGAGGCCAGCCCCACCGTTCGTTCGAGAATCGCCTCCCGGCTCCGCAACCCGCGCAGCCGTCGGCCGTCCTGCGTCATGGCGCCAAACTATCTGACCGACCGGTCGTTTGTATAGTCGGTACGCCTCCATCCGACCCGGCGCCGGCCAGGGATCACGTCCCGCCCTTGATCTGGGCGATGATGCTGTCGTCCGTGATCTCCGTGTCTCTGGCCAGGAGGAAGGCCTTGCTGAGGATGAGCGCCAGCCGGTCGTCCTCCTCGAACGGCAGGAACAGCCGCTCGTCGCGGCGCCGATCCGGGACGATGCACAGGTAGACGTCGCCCGGGTCCATGAGGATGTTGCCGCTGCCCACGTGGATCTTGTACGTGCGCAGGTCGCCCCGCACCACCAGGAACCGGTCGGTGAGCGTGCAGCGACCGCCGATGGCCGTGCGCGGCAGGATGCGGGCCAGGGCGTCGCGGCGCACCTCGCCCGAGGGCTGGAGCGGGCCCGTGGAGGTGTCGCGCCAGTAGGTGAGATGGCGGTCGTGCCCGCGGTCGGCCCAGCCGGGATCGGCGGCGATCGAGGTGACGGCCACGAAGAGATCGACGTCCCGCATGGCCTCGCTGAACACCAGCGGCGGCACCTCGGCCAGCGGCGACTCCCGCCAGCCGCCGCCCTCGTCGTGACGGTGGAAGCGCACTTGGTCGGTGGTGGCGTACTCGCCGGGCTCGTCGTAGAGGTAGTCGTGGTGGAACGACACCCGCCAGCGGCCCTCGGCCAGCACCCGCGTGGCGGCGTCGGTGTCGCCGCCGTCCCATGGGCCCAGCATCCTGGACTCCCAGTTCCTGGCTCGGAACATCGCGTACAGGCGGCGGTAGTCCACGATGTGGCCGGCGAACCGGTTGGAGTAGACGGCGGTCTCCTCCTCGGCCGGGGTGAGCGGGTAGACCTCGCGGAACGCCTGCTTGAACGGCTGCCTGACCCTCCCCTCGGTCACGGCCTCCCGCAGGCGGGCCACCTCTGCGGCGCTCGCCCGCGCCGGATGCCACAACCGCACGCGCCCCGCCTCCAGCGAGGAGGAGGGCGGCAGGGTACGCCACTCGGCGGAGGCCGTCACTGCCTTGGGCGGCAACGTGCGCCACTCGCCAGGGGCGGTCTCCGCCTCCCAGATCAGGCGGGCCGCCACCGTGCCCGCGATCGGGTGCCCGGCGATCCGGTCGCGCCACGTCTCGTACGGCCACGACATCTCCCCGGCGAGCCCGGCCTCCAGCGCCCGGCACAGCGTCGTCACCTGCCGCCGCACCTGCTTAACCAGCTCGCGCAGCCGCTTGACCTCGTCGGGATGCTCCCTGCGCACCGCCGCCGGCACGCTCTTGAGCGGCTTGCCGCCCTGCCGCCAGCCCAGCTCGAACTCGCCGCCCGCGCCCGGCGCGAGCACCGCCGTGTACTCCCCCAGCGCGACCTCCAGCCGCCCCCCGGCGCCGAACCCCAGGTCCGGCATGCGGAAGGCCACCTCCACCCGGTCGGCCAGCCCGGGCTCGGCCTTCTTGATCAGGCGGTCGAGCTGCTTGACCACGCCGGCGTGCCGGGTCGCCGCCCGGGCCGCGCGCAGCGCCGTGATCGCCTCGGGCGTCGGGAAGCGCACGACCGCGCGTCCGATCTCGAACAGCAGGGCCTGCGACGGCAGCGTCTTCGCCGCCGTCGGCGCGACCGCCACGCGGGACAGCAGGCTGTCGAGCAGCGCGGGCAGCCACGGCGCGTCGCAGTGCAGCGCCAGCCGCGCCGCCCGGCCGAGCGCCGCCACCTCCGCCGCGCTGAACGCCTTGTCGGCACGGTACGGCAGCTCCCGCGCGTGGATCGCGGCCAGCCGCGCCTCGGCCGCCTCCAGCGCGGAGCGGGCGAAGTCCGCGTACGGTGTCAACGCGGCCAGCCGATCCCACACGCCCGGCAGCTCGGGCGGCGACCCGAACGAGCGCGGCCCCACCTCCGCCACCAGCGCCCGGCCCGCCGGGTCGAGCCCCAGCACGACGTCCCGCTCGGCCATCGCCAGCGACTCCCGCGGCTCGTCCATCGGCTGCCACGCCCCTTCCACTCCGGCCACCCCGGCCACCGCCAGCAGCGCGTACGGCTCCTCGAGCCGGCCATGCGCCACCATGAACTCCGTCAGCACCCGCGCCGGCCCGGCCAGCTCCGCCTCCGGCACCCCGCCCGGGCAGCGCAGCAGCGCGCCCGCCGCCAGGCACACGTCTGCCCACCTGCGCCGCTCCAGCCCTGCCACCAGCGCGTCGTAGAGCGCCAGGCACGACGCGGGGGTGAACTCCGGCTGCCGCTCCCGCACGGCGCCCTCGACGGCGAAGCGCATCGAGGTGGCGGCGCCCGTGCCCGTCGTGCGGTAGGCGAGCGGGAGCAGGTGCCCCAGGTCGGTCGCCGTCAGCAGGGACGTGTCGGGCCACGGATGGGGGTAACCGGCGCCGGGCTCGGTGAGGTGGTGGTGGAGGCGCCGGGCTTCCGGGGAGAGCAGGTGGGTCACGTTCACGGGTCAGAAGGTTGCCGTACGCGACCGACAGAATCCGGCGGGTCCCGCGGGAGTTGGGGCCGCCGGTCCTCGGGTAGGCGCGGTTCCGGCCGGGCCGTCACGGACTCGCCGGCCTGGACGGTCCTTGTGAAGGACGAACGTCCCCGGTGCGCCGAGCCGTCCGGCCCTGCCCGTCCGCGCGGCCGTCTTCCATCCTCGGGACCAGGGAGGGTCACGATGAACAAGTCGATCAACCCGCTGATGCTGCGGCTGCGGCTCTACCGCCCGGACGGCAACCCGCTGCGCCGCCGCTCCGACCGGCGCGAGTCCGCCGTCGTGCTGGCCGCCGTGATCCTGGTGCTGGTCAGCGTGTGGCCCGCGGTCTTGGCCGGATGGAGGGCGTACGAGCGGGCGCTCCACGACGAGCGGGCCGGAGGCGCGGCCCGGCACCAGGTCACGGCGACGTTGCTGCGGGACGCTCCCCGCACGCGGGTCTCCTTCACCGAGGTGCCCGCCGAGCAGCCGACGGCCGCGGTGCGCTGGACGACCCCGGCCGGTGCGGAACGGGTGGCCGAGGTGCCCGTACCGGCGCTCGCCAGGGCGGGCTCGACCGTCAAGGTGTGGCTCGACGCCTCCGGCGCGCCCGCGCCGCCGCCCACGGACATCGCCGTCCTGCGGATGAGGGGGATCGCGACGGGCACGCTGGTCCTGCTCGGGGGCGCGCTGGTGGCCGTGGGGGCGGTCGCGGGGTGGCGGTGGCGGGCGGACCGGAGGCGGTACCGGGAGTGGGGGCTCGCCTGGGAGCGGGCCGACGAGCAGTGGCGCCACCGGCGGCAGACGTAGGCACCCCAGGAGGGGTGCTGTACCAGGGCGGGCCGGGACCGTGGGGCAGGGCCGGTCAGCCGCCCGGTGGTACGGGGTGGAGCGTCGCGGCGAGCGTGGCCTCGGCGAGCAGCGCGGCGAAGTGGCCCGGTGTGGCGGCCCGGCGCCACAACGCGCGTTGCCGGTCGGCGCCCGTCCCACGGGTCAGGACCGGGGCGAGTGACCGCGCGACCGGCTCGGGCTCGGCGAGGTGATCGAGCAGGGCCGCCAGCAGCGCGCGGTGCGGCAGCGAGCGCCCGGTGTACGGGTCGGCGGCCCGCGCCGCGAGACCGTCGCGGGCGGCGGCACCCAGCTCGGCCGCGATCCGCCGGCCGCTCACCCGCCTCATCGGCGTGCCGCGCCCGATGTCGTCGAACGCCAGCACGGTCAGCGCCCGTACCAGGGCCGCCACGGCGACGGCGTCGTCCACCGACAGGCACGAGTCCGCGATCCGCACCTCCACCGTCGGGTAGCGCGGCGACAGGCGGGCGTGGAAGTAGACGGACCTCGCGTCCAGGGCCCGGCCGGCCCGGATCAGGCGTTGCACCGCCGCGTCGTAGGCGTCCGCCGAGCGCCACACGTTCGGGGGCCGCGCCGACGGCCAGCGGACGCACTCCAGGTAGCGGCGGCTGGCCCAGCCGGTGTCCCGGCCGGACACGACGGGCGAGTTGCCGCTCAGCGCCAGGAGCGTGGGCAGGTAGGGCCGCAGCCGGGCCAGGAGCAGCACGCCCGCCTCCCGTGACGGGACGCCGACGTGCACGTGCAGCCCGCAGGTGCCCGAGCGGGCCACGAGGGAGCGGTAGCGGGCGGCCAGCTCGTGATAGCGGGGGTCGGCGGTGATGGCGGCCAGGCCCGGCCCCGGCCTTGGAGCGATCCCGGTCGCGGCCAGGTGACAGCCCACCTCGGCGGCGGCTCCCGCGACGAGCCGCCGGTTGCGGGCCAGCTCCTCGCGTACCTGCTGCAGGTCCGTGCACACGCCGGTGATCGTCTCCACCTGGAAGCGCATGAGCTCGGGCTTGGCCTGGGGGTGGCCGCCGAGCAGGGCCAGCAGCTCCGGCGCCCGGCAGGCCGGGCGGCCGTCAGTGCGGTCCAGCAGCAGGAACTCCTCTTCCACGCCGACCGTCGGCGCCCCGGGCCCTGAGCGCCGGCCGGTGATCGTGAACCTGCCTCTCGTTCTCATCACGACCTCCCCGCGGCCTCACCCTGCCGTCCGGCATCCGTCGCCTGATCCACTACCCGTCAGGGCTCGAAGTCCTCCGCTCAGAGGGGCTTTCCGCAGGTGCGACAGGTGCCCTCGGCCGCCGGTGAACGACCGCCCGGCGGATAACCCGCATCGAGCGTCAGGCCGGGCGCACACCAGTGGCGGCTGCCGTAGCGGCCTGGTGCGCGGCTGTGCCGACCGCCGGGAGGGATCACCTCGATGTCGCGCGCGCGAACCGGTGCCCGGTCGTCCCGCAGCACGCATGGGACGGGGGTCTCCGTGGTAGAGGGGTGGTTGGGGGAGCCCCCGTGACACGGCCTCCGACGGACCAACGTCCTTGGCCCTTGAGGCCGTACGGCACTGCCGCTCCCCCACCGGCGCCACGCACAGTGAGCACGAGGGAGGTGCCCCATGAAGCCGTCGATTCATCCCTTGGCTCTGCGGGTGCGGTTGTTCAGGCCGGACGGCAATCCGCTGCGCCGCCGCTCCGACCGGGTGGAGTCGGTGCTGGTGCTGGCGACCGTGCTGCTGGTGCTGGCCTGCGCGTGGCCCGCCGTGCTGGCCGGGCGGGCGGCCTACGAGGACGCCGCGAGCGAGCAGCACGCCGGTCCAGGGCTGCGGACGCAGGTCATGGCCACCCTGACGGAGAACGCGCCGCCCTCCCGCGTCTCCTACACCGAGGTGCCCGCCGTGCCGCTCCAGGCCACCGCGCGATGGACGACCCCGCAGGGCGCGACCGTGACCGGTCTCGTGCCGGTGCCGGCGCTGGCCACGGCGGGCACGCGGGTCCCGGTGTGGGTCGACGCCTCCGGGATGCCCGTCCAGCCGCCCGCCGACGACGTGGAGCTGGTCAGCCGGGGCGTCGCGACGGCGCTCTTCGTCGTGTTCCTGGCCGGCGTGGTGGCGCTGGCGGCGTTCGCGGCCTGCCGGCGGCTCCTCGACCGCAGGCGCTACCAGGAATGGGAGGCCGACTGGCTGCGCGCCGACGAGAGGTGGCGCCGCCCGCACCGTCCGTGACCCCGGGGGCAGGTGCCGTCCGGATGGACTTTCGCCTCTGCCGCGCGCCGAGGTGGGGCGGTGCGATGGGTACGGACGAGAAGCGTCGTGAGAGAGGGGCCGATCATGGAAGCCAAGCAGTGGGCCGTACAGATCTACCTGGCCGAGGACGGCGACGACACGCACGCCCGAGCGGTGCTGACCACCAGGGACGGCCAGGAGCGGGTGGCGGGCACGGGCCACGCCCGCCGCAACCCGTCCGACCCGTCGGTGCCGGAGATCGGCGACGAGCTGGCGGCCTCGCGCGCGCTGGCCGACCTCGCCGACAAGCTCGCCGTCATCACGCGGCGCGACATCACCGAGGTCGCGGACGCGGCGGTCCCGGCCCGTTCGTGGTGACCGCCGCATAGGACTCAGCCAGGACGCGCAGGCTCCCAGGCAGGACGCATGAGCCCTGGGCAGGACGCATGGGCCGGGCAGGTCGCGTGAGCCGGGCATCGCGGTGGCCCGGCACGGTCAGAGCTCCCTGCGGTTGCTCAGGGTCACCGCGGCGGCCAGGGCGGTGACGGCGACGGCCAGCGCGGTGACGGCGACGGCGAACGCCAGGAACAGCGCGCCGCGGGCCAGCCCGATCAGCAGGCGGGCGACGGGCAGCCCGCCGAGGAGGAGCGCGGTCTCGTACCAGGCGCGGCGGGCGTCCTCTCACCGGCCGTCCTCGTGGCGCGGTGCCGAGAAGCGCTCGTAGTTGGCCACGGTGGACAGCGAGCGTGGCTCGGCCCGGTCGAGGTAGAGGATGCCGTTCAGGTGGTCGGTCTCGTGCTGGGCGATGCGGGCCGGCCAGCCGGACAGCTCCATCTCGTACGGCTGCCCGCTCCCGTCGCAGGCCGCCAGCCGGACCCGCGCGTGCCGGGGGACGACGGCGGTCAGGCCCTCGACGCTCAGGCAGCCCTCGTAGAAGGCGTGGTAGCGGGATCCGAGCGGGGTGACGACGGGGTTGACCAGCTCCAGCGGCGGCTGCGGCACCCGTTCCCGCTCAGCGGCGATCTCCGGGGGCACCTCGGCGGGGTCCTCGATGACGGCCAGCGCCAGCGGGATGCCGACCTGCGGGGCGGCCAGCCCGACGCCGACGCCCGGCAGGTGCCGGAACATCGCGTCGAGCAGCTCGCGCAGCAGGGCGTCGGGGAGCTGCCCGTCGTACGGCTCGGCGGGGCGGCGCAGCACCGGGTCGCCGACCTGCGTGACCGCCCACGGCCGGGGCGCCGCCAGCAGCGCGTGCACCCGCTCGACCAGCTCGTCCCGGCCCACGCGCGCGACCGGCTCATCCCGGTTCGCCCGCGCCACCGGCTCGTCCCGGCCGCTCATCGCGCGTCTCCCGCGGGCATGGCGGCGCTCCCGGCGGGGACGCGTACGGCGTGGAACATGGTGGTGCGCCGGGGGCGGAAGCCGAGCCGTTCGTACAGGCGGATGGCGTTCGTGTTGCTCGTGGCGGCGTGCAGGAACGGCGTCTCGCCGCGGGCGCGGATGCCCGCGGCGACGGCGAGGACGAGGCGGGCCGCCAGGCCCTGGCCGCGGTGGGCGGGGTGGGTGCAGACGGCGCTGATCTCGGTCCAGCCGGGCGGGTGCAGCCGCTCGCCGGCCATCGCGACCAGCTCGCCGCGCCGGCGGATGCCGAGGTAGACGCCCATCTCGACGGTACGCGGCAGGAACGGCCCCGGCTGGGTGACCTCGACCAGGGCGAGCATCTCCGGCACGTCGGCCGCCGTGAGCCGCACCACGTCCTCCGCGCCCTCGGAAGCGGCCACACCGTCGGGAGCGCCCACACGGTCGGGAGCGCCCACACCGTCGGGAGCGCCCACACCGTCGGGAGCGGCCACGCCGTCGGGAGCGAGCGTGCCGTCACCCACCATCTGCACCGCCGGCACCCGGATGACGACCTCCCACCCGGCGGGCGGCAGGACGTCGGCCGCGTACGAGAACATCGCGCCGGGCCCGGCGAGTGCCGCCGCGTCGGCCCAGTCCCGGCCGGACGGGGTTGCGGGCAGCGCCGTGAACGGGGACACCTCCGGCGGGTACCGCAGCACATCCCCTCGCCGCTCGGCGAAACCCGCGTGCGGCCCGGTCAGAGCGGCCCGGACGGGGTGGTCGAGCGGGTGTGGGGACGCGCCCGGAGCACCGTCCACACCTGCACCAATGCTCACAGTGTCAGTGGTATTCACCCCATAAGTGATACTCGCGCCGTCAAATGCCTGTTCCGCCAGGGCCGGAATCCACGGGCGGGGGCGAGCCCTTCAGGGGCGTGGCGTCGTGGTACCTGACCTCGTACACGCGCTCGGTGAACCGCCACCCGTCAGCGGTGCGCCGGTACCGGTCGTGATAGATCGCGAAGTTGAACTCCGCGTGCCCGTCACGCAACCGCCCCAGCTCCTGCATGTACGCCCGCCCGCTGGCGCTGTCCCCCTCGATGCGGATCACTCCCGGATGCGTGGTCTGCACCAGGAACTCGACGAAGCCCGGCACCCGCCGCCCCCACGCCCGGATCTCCTCCGGCCCGGTGAGCTCGGCCGGGATGTTCGGCATCCGCAGCACCCCGTCGGGTGTGAACAGCGACGCCAGCCGGTCGTAGTCGCGCATCATCGCCGCGTCGGTGAACTCGCCGCGCAACGCCTCGATCTCGACGCGGTCGGCGATGGCCTGAAAGTCGTGCATGCCTTCCCTCTTCTCCTGTCGGTCCTTGATACGACGGCGTGCGGCGGCGGAATGTGAGGTGGCGGCCGGTCCGGCATGCTGTCTCCCATGCTTGCGAACGAGGTGGAACGGGCGGTCTCCCGATACCTGGCCGTGGCGGACCGGTTGCTGCGGGGGCGGATCAGCGGGTTCTACGTCGTCGGTTCGGTCGCGCTGGGCGCCTGGCGGGCGGGCCGCAGCGACATCGACTTCGTCGCCACAGTGGCCGGGGATCTCGGCGAAAGGGATCTGCGCCGGCTGGCGTTGCTGCACAAGGCGGGCAACGCGCCGGCGGCCTGGCGGGCGCTGGCCCGGGCCCGGCCGGACGTCCCCGGCACGCTGAACGGCGTCTTCGTTGCGGAGCGCGACCTGGGCAGGCCGGTCACAAGCCTGCGGCCGCTCGCCTCGCACAGCGGGCCGTCGTTCAAGCGGGGGCGCGGGTTCGAGGCGAACCCGGTGGTGTGGAAGGTGCTCCTGGAGAAGGGCGTCGCGGTGCGCGGCCCGGCCCCGGGCGAGCTGGGCCTCGACCCGGAGCCGGGCAGGCTGCGCGAGTGGAACCTGCGGCAGTTGCACGGCCACTTCGCCACCTGGGCGGGCCGGGCGCTGTCGGCCAGGCCCCCGCGCAAGCCGCTGCAGCCGGCCCACCAGGTGGCGCTGGCCACCGTGCTGTCGCCGCCCCGGCTGCACCACACGATCGCGACCGGCGAGGTGATCTCCAAGGAGGCCGCGGCGGAGTACGCGCTGGACACCTTCGGGCCGCGCTGGCATCCGCTGCTCCGGCTGGCCCTGGCCCGGCGGCTCGGCCTGCCCGCGCCCGCCGGTGGCGACGCGATCCTGGGGGACGCGCGCCGGCTGCCCGGCCTGGTGGGCGAGTTCGTCCTGGAGGTGATCGCGAGCGCCGGCGAGAAGTGACACCGCCGCCCCCGCCCGCACGGGCTGCGGTGACTGACCGTGCCGGTGGCCGTGCCTGAGCCACGCGCTCGCGCACCTCCTTCATCTTCACCTCGGCGTGCGGGCCGTCCATGTATCCGGCGTAGACGCGGACGAGGGCGAGCAGCTTCTCCCGCTGCGCGGCGGTCATCTCGGAGCCGGGCAGCCCCTCGTAGGGCAGCTCCAGGTTGCAGCGGCGGCTGCGCTCCGCTTCCGGGGTGCGTGGTGCGTGTCCGTACATGCCGCCAATGTCGCCGCCCAACATGAGGAACGGGTGAAGGCCCCCCTTTGAAATGGCTTGCCGGGGCAACTCCGCGCTTTATCCGGGCCGTATGCGCGGCCGACAAATCCGCCGCGCGCGGCCCGAACCGGGGCCCGGGGCAAGAGGAAAGGCCCCCTATTGAAGGGGGCCTTTCGCGGGCCAATCTAGTGCGCGGCCTCGTACTTCTGGATCACAGAAGAGGCGATGCGGCCGCGCTCACTGACCGGCAGACCGTGCGCCTTCGCCCACTGCCGGATCTCCTGGCTCTTCTCCTTGCTCATGGCTCGTGTCGTGCCGCCGGAGGTGCGCCGGCCGCGGGGTCGCGACGTGGCCGCCGTCTCCTCGCGCCGCGCCTTCGCGATGAAGGGCGCCAGAGCCGCACGCAGCCTGTCTTCGTTCTCGGGCGTCAGGTCCATGACGAACCGGTCGCCCTTGATGCTGAAGGAGACGGGATTCTCGTCCTCCATGGGGGAGCCGTCGAAGTCGTCCGTGATCGTTTCAATCAACCTCTTGGCCATGCTGGCACTCCCATTCAGCCCCAGGTTGTGCGGTACTGTAGCGCGCTGCGCGATGCCGTCAAGCCGGATCGGGATTTACCGTAAATTTTCTGTGCACGGACTGGCGGACCAGCATGAGTTCGCCTTGGTCATTCTACCTAAATAAATCGCCGCACCGGAAGATTCAGCCTTCAACCGTGCGGCTTTGCGCGCTCTCCCGTTTCATTGGCACCCGGTCACCCTGCGCCAATTTTCGGGTATGTCATTATCGTCGTTTCGAGCGGTAATTCACGGAAGGGCGCGGCACGGTCACGCGGCGAGGCGGACACGCGACCACGCGGCCGGCGGCCCGGGCGGCCGGTAACGTGAGCGGATGTGACCGAATACGTAGAGTCACCATCCGTCGGGCGCCGGTCCCGCCGCCGGTGGGTCGTGCTGCTGCTCTGCTGGGCCTCGCTGACCATGACCTCGGTCGACCGCTCCACCTGGGGGCCGGCGTCCCTGCGGGCGGGCGAGGACCTGGGGGTGTCGCTGGCGGGGCTCGGGGCGTTCGCGACGGCGTACTACGTCGGCTACGTGCTGTCCAACATCGGCGGCGGCCTGCTCGGCGACCGGATCGGCAGCCGGGTCGTACTGTCGGGGTCGCTGTTCACCGCCGGCGGCTTCATGATCGCGTTCGGGTCCGTGCCGACCGCCGGGGCCGGGATCGCGGTGCAGGCGCTGATCGGGCTGTGCGCGGGGGCCGACTTCGCGGCGGGGGTCAAGCTCATCGCCTCCTGGTTCGGGGAGCGGGAGCGGGGGCTCGCGATGGGCGTGTTCAGCATGGCCTCCTCGCTCGGCACCATGATCGCCAACGCGCTCGTGCCCCGGCTGATCCAGTGGTACGACTGGCGGGCCTCGTACCAACTGTTCGGGCTCGTGTCGATGGCGCTCGCCCTGGTGTGCCTGGCGCTGCTGCGCGAGCGGCGCGGCGCGCCGGCCGCGCGCCCGCCGCTGCGCCGCCTGGCCCGCGACCGCGACCTGCTGCTGATCGGCCTGGCCGGCCTCGGCGGGCTGTGGGGCACGTACGGCTTCGTGACCTGGTCCAACACGCTCATGGTGACGGGGCACGGCATCGACCCGGTGGCGGCGGGGACGGTCGTCGTCGTGTTCGCGGCGGCGGGCGCGGCCGGCAAGCCGGTCATCGGCCTGGCCACCGACCTGGCCGGGCGGGGGCGCAAACGGCCGGCGATCGCGGTGCTGGTGGCGTTCGCGGGCTGCCTGCTGCTGTTCGGCGGCCTGAGCACCGAGACGGCGTTCCTGGTGATGGCCGGGTTCGCGGGCCTGGGGGCGTACCTGTACTCGCCGCTGCTGATCGCCATGGTGCCCGGCTTGTCGGGGACGGCGCTGGCGGGCTCGGCGGCGGGCGCGACGAACGCGGTGGCGCAGCTCGGCAGCGTCACGGTGCCGGTCGTGGTGGGAGCGGTCTACCAGGTGACCGGCTCGTTCCCGGCCGCGTTCGCCACCCTGGCCGCCGGGCCGGTGATGGGTGCGGTGGCGCTGTCGTTCGTCCGCGAGGCCCGCTAGCTTTCTGCGGCACAATGCCCTGATGATCCGTAGACGGTTACGCACGCTCCCGCTCGTCCTGCTCCTGGTCGCGGCCTCCGGCTGCGGGCTCGCCGACCTGGCTCTCGGCGGCGGGACCGTCACCATGCCCAGCGAGTCCATGGAGCCGACCATCAAGATGGGGACGACCCTGTCGTACCGGCGGACCTCCGCCTACGTCCCCCACGTCGGCGACATCGTCCTCTACCGCACGCCGGAGGGGTGGCCCGGCACCACGGCGGGCGAAGGGCGCGTGGGGCGGGTCATCGGCCTGCCGGGCGGCACCGTCAGGTGCTGTGACGCCGAGGGGCGCCTGGAGCTGGACGGCAAGCCGCTGGACGAGCCTTACGTGGCGGCCCCTCCCGCCTCCGCGCCGGCGTTCGACGTCAAGGTGCCGGACGGGCGGCTCTGGATCATGAACGACAACCGGCACGTCGCCCTCGACTCCCGCGCCTACCAGGACGCTCCCGGCGGCGGCACCATCCGGGTCGCGGACGTGCGGGGCGTGGTGGACCTCCCGGCCCGCTGACGCCTACGGGCCGGCGGGGGCCCGCCACAGGGCGACGATGGCCTCGATCAGGCCGTCGGCGGTGGACGCCCAGGTGGGGCGGAAGGTGGGGGCGCCTTCGGCGAGGGCGCGTTCCCGTTCGACGCACATCTGGACGATCAGGTGGCGGGCCATGGCGAAGCGCTCGCCGTGGAACTCATCGGGCAGGCCGGGCAGGCAGCGGGTCAGGCCCTCGCGGTACGTCCGCAGCACCGGGGCGGCGCTGACCGCCTCATCGACCATGATCGCGCTGAACGCGGGATCGGCCATGACCTGCGCGGTGAAGCGGGCGTACCAGGTGGGGCCGCCCGCGGCCTCCAGGGTCTCCAGGTGCTCGGTGAACGGGCGGACCAGGCATGCCACCCAGTCGCGCAGGTCGGTGGAGGCGGCGATGCCGGCCATCATGCGCTCGCGGATGGCCTCGATCCGCTCGGCGTGCCTGCGGGAGATGGCCCGGATCAGGTCGGCCTTGGCGCCGAAGTGGTAGGTGACGGCGGCGTTGTTGCCCTGCCCGGCGGCCTCGCTGATCTGGCGGTTGCCGACGGCGTGCACGCCGTGCTCGGCGAACAGCCGCTCGGCGGCGGCCAGGAGCGCCTCCCTCGTCGCGCTGACCTGCTCCTCGCGTCGTCTGGTCCTGATGTTCATCTGCTTTCACCACACGGGGACTGCGCACCGGCCCGCGACGGCCCAGCCCCACAGGCCGGAGCGGGTCCTCGGCCGTGCCGGGCGCGGCCTGGCGGCGAGGTGTGACGGAAGGACAAGCCTAGGGCAGGCAGGACGCCGCAGGCGCGGACGCGAGCGGTCCGGCGCCCCACATCCGAGAGAGCGCTCTCTTGACAGGACCACTCACGTTGCCGGAAGGTTTCCGTAAACTCACCCCCCGTGGACCCGTGAGGTAACCATGGCACGCACCCCCCGTTCCAGAGCCTTGTTCGCCCTCGGTGCCGCTCTCACCACGATCCTCGCGCTGCTCGCCCCCATGGCCGGCACCGCCGCCGCGGCCCCCGCCCCCGGCCCGCTCGTCTGGTCCGACGAGTTCGACGGCGCGGCCGGCAGCGCCGTCGACGCGTCGAAGTGGCGCTTCGACATCGGCGGCAGCGGCTGGGGCAACAACGAGCAGCAGTACTACACCGACAGCACCCGCAACGCCGCCCTGGACGGCGCGGGCAACCTGGTGATCACCGCCCGCCGCGAGAACCCGGCCGGCTACCAGTGCCACTACGGCACCTGCCAGTACACCTCGGCCCGCCTGCTCACCTCCGCCACCTTCACCCGCACCTACGGCCGCTTCGAGGCCCGCATGAAGCTGCCGCGCGGGCAGGGCATCTGGCCGGCGTTCTGGATGCTCGGCAACGACATCGGCTCGGTCGGCTGGCCCAACAGCGGCGAGATCGACATCATGGAGAACATCGGCCGCGAGCCCAACACCGTGCACGGCACCATCCACGGCCCCGGCTACTCCGGGGGCGGCGGCATCGGCGCCGGCTACACGATCGGCAGCCCGTTCGCCGACGCCTTCCACACCTTCGCCGTCGACTGGTCGCCCAACCTGATCATCTGGTACGTGGACGGCGTCGAGTACCAGCGCCGCACCCCGTCCGACCTGGGCGGCAACCGGTGGGTCTTCGATCACCCGTTCTTCATGATCATGAACGTGGCGGTGGGCGGCAACTGGCCCGGCTACCCCGACGCCGGCACGACGTTCCCGCAGACCCTGACCGTCGACTACGTCCGCGTCTACGCCCCGCCGACGAGCGGCACCGGCGGCCGGATCACCGGCTACGGCGGCAAGTGCGTGGACGTCGCCGGCGCGAACACCGCCAACGGCACCGCCGTCCAGCTCTGGGACTGCAACGGCACCGCCGCCCAGACCTGGGCGTGGAACGCCGACGGCTCCGTGCGGGCGCTCGGGAAGTGCATGGACGTGACCGGCGCCGGCACGGCGAACGGCACGCAGGTGCAGCTCTACGACTGCAACGGCACGGGCGCGCAGCGCTGGACGTTCGACTCGGGCACGGGCCAGATCGTCAACCCGCAGTCCGGCAGGTGCCTGGACGCGACGGGAGTCAGCTCGGCCAACGGCACCCGGCTGCAGATCTGGGACTGCACGGGCGGAGCCAACCAGCGGTGGGCCCGCTCCTGACCTGAGACGCCGGCGGGCCTTTCCCACGGGAAGGGCCCGCCGCGCGCGAGAGAGCGCGTTCTCACTCCACCAGGTCGGACAGGGGGCGGCGGACGGCGGTCTTGTCCTCGAACGTGACGCCGAGCCGCATGATCATCTGCGGGTGCTCCCCCGAGCACAGCTCCCGCCGCAGGAACTCGCGCAGCAGGTCCATCTCCAGCGCCTGCGTGTGGAAGGCGGCGCTGACGCCCTGCGCGGCGGCCCGCAGCAGCACGTGCTGCAGCGCCTGCCCCGCCGCGATCCACTCCTCGCGCCCGTCGCGGGCCGTGGTGAGCAGCGCGGGCACCCCGATGGAGGCGGCGGTGCCGCCCTCGCCGCCCCAGTCGTGCCGCCAGGAGTAGTCGCGCTGCGGGAAGTGCGGGTCGGTGGGCGCGGCGCGCCTGGGGTAGGCGTCGGCGGGCACGCCGTCCCTGCGGCTGCTGCCGGGTGGCCGCGCCCAGCGGATCACCTCCAGGCTGAAGCGCCGGTCCCCCGCCTGGACGGCCTGCGCCGCCCGGGTGAGCGCGGCCAGGACGTCCACCGCCCCGGGCGCCCGCACCGGGGTGAGCCGGGCGCCCTCGTCGACGGCGGCGATGACCAGCCGGTCGATGAGCCGGTCGGGCACGGGCAGGTCGGTGAAGCCGGCGCGGTGGGTGCGCCGCAGCTCGATCTGCTCGCCGAGCAGCCGGGCGTCCTCGTCGGGCGGCGCGGGCGTGCCCGGCGTGACCGTGGCGAGCAGCGACGGCCGGTCGGGGTCCGGCAGGACGCGGACGACGGGCTCGTAGCCGTGGCCGCGCAGCGACGTCCGCATGGTGAACAGGGCCGCGCCGCAGCTGATCAGCAGCTCGCGCCCGGAGGCGTCGCCGACCCGCAGCCGCCGGTCGGTGTCGGCGCGCAGCGCGATCTCCTCCCCGGACACGGAGAACGTCCAGGGCTGGGTGTTGTGCACGGACGGCGCCCAGCGTGCCGCCTCCAGGGCGGCCTCCAGCGCCTCCTTCACCGTCGGACCTGTCATGTGCCCAGCCCATCACGAGGGCGCGCGCCGGATCAGGGCCGAAGGTCCTCCGTCGCGGGGTCCGTCGGCCCTGAGCGCAGGGGGACCTCCCAGCACAGGCGGGTGCCGCCCGCGCCGGGGGATTCGAGCCGGGCGGTGCCGCCGAGCCGTTCGGCGCGCTCCTCGATGTTGCGCAGGCCGCTGCGCCGGCCGGGCTCCTTGACGCCGACGCCGTTGTCCGTCACGACGAGCGTGAGCCGGTCGCCGGCCTCGACGGACACCTCGGCACGGCCGGCGTGGGAGTGGCGCACCACGTTCGACAGGGCTTCGCGCAGCACGGCGAGCAGGTGCTCGGCGACCGGCTCGGGCACCAGCGTGTCGATCTGGCCCTCCATGCGCAGCCCCGGCATGAACCCGAGGTGGCCGCCGGCCCCCTCGACCAGCCGCACGATCTGCCCGCGCAGCCCGGGCGCCACCTCGTCGACCGGACCCTGCAACGCGAAGATCGACGAGCGGATCTGCCGGATCGTCTCGTCGAGCTCGTCGATCGCGTGCTGCAGCCGCCTGGCCGCCTGCGGGTGCTCGACCAGCCGCACGGTGCTCATCAGGGTCATCGCGGTCGCGAACAGCCGCTGGATGACGACGTCGTGCAGGTCCTTGGCGATGCGGTCGCGGTCTTCGAGCAGGCCCAGCCGCTCGGCGTCGCGCCGCGCCTCGGCCAGCTCCAGCGCCAGCGCCGCCTGCCCGGCGAACGCCTGCAACATCTGCCGGTCGGCCTCGGTGAACGGCAGCCGGCCGCTCCGCTTGGCCAGCACCAGCACGCCCCGCACGCCCGGCGCGGCGCCCAGCGGCACGAGCAGCGCCGGCCTGCGCTCGGACTCGATCAGCGGCTCGCCCCGGGCGAACACCTCGCCGGCCGGCGTGCCGCCGATCTCGCAGGACGTGCCCAGCAGCTCGCGCGCGCCCTCGCCCTCGGCGGCGGCCACCCGCAGCGCCCGCTCCTCGGGCAGCAGCACCTGGGCGAGGTCGGCGTCGCTCATCTCCCTGGCCCGCGCGGCCACCACCGACAGCACCTGCCGGGGGTCGGCGCCCGACAGCAGGTGCGTGGTCACGTCGGCGGAGGCCCGCAGCCACCGCTCGCGCCGCCGCGACTCCTCATACAGGCGGGCGTTCTCGACGGCGACGCCGGCGGCGGTGGCCAGGGCGATGACGACGGCCTCGTCCTCCTCGTCGAACTCGCCGCCGCCGCGCTTCTCGGTCAGGTACAGGTTGCCGAACACCTCGTCACGCACGCGGACCGGAACGCCGAGGAAGGTGCCCATCGGCGGGTGGCCGGGCGGGAACCCGTAGGACTCGGGGTGGTCGGAGATGCGGCCGAGCCGCAGCGGCCGGGCGTCCTTCATCAGCAGGCCCAGCAGCCCCAGCCCGTGCGGCCAGTGCTCGATCTTGGCGATCTCCTCCTCGCTCAGCCCGACCGGGATGAACTGGACGAGCGTGTTCTCCTCGCCGACCACGCCGAGCGCGCCGTAGGCGGCGTCGACCAGCGCGGTCGCGGTCTCCACGATCCGGCGCAGCACCGTCTCCAGGTCGAGGTCGCTGCCGATGGAGACGACGGCCTCCAGCAGGGCGTGCACCCGGTCTCTGGTCGACAGCACGGCGTTCAGCCGGACCTGCAGCTCGGCCAGCAGCTCATCGAGGCGCATCTGCGGCATCAATGGACGGTGCTCGCTCTCCACACGATCAGTCTTTCACGCCAGGCATCACGTCGCGGGCAGCGCGGCGGCCAGCAGCACCACGCCGAGCGAGCCCACCAGCGACCCGATCGCCAGCACCCTGGCCGCCCGGGGACGGCCCGCGCCGCTGGCCCACCCGTGCGCCCCCGCCATGGCCATGACGGCGCAGAACAGCAGCAGCTTGGCCGCCAGCGTCCGCCCGTAGCCGGGCTCGGCGAGCATGCCCCACGTGACGCCCTTGTGCCAGGCGATGGCCACGCCGGTGGCGAGCTGGAGCGGCAGGAACGCCGCGACGGTCAGCACCCCGAAGCGGCGGCCCACGGCGGTCAGCACCTGCCCGCGCCGCTCGCCGTCGAGCAGCCGCCGGGCCAGCGGCAGCACCACCAGCGACACGGTGAGCTGCCCGCCGACCCACAGCGCCGCCCCGAGCACGTGCAGGAACCGCACCACCGCCCACCACGTCATGACCGCTTCCGCCCCTTTCACCTGGTCCGCGCCGCGATCAGGCTATCCGCCGGGCCGATCGCCCCCGCAGGGCACTCCTTCGGGGAAAGTAGGGACTTTGGTCCCTGTCGGGGACGGGGTCCGGGTCGGCAGGCTGTGACGGTGATGTACCAGAACGGGACGGGCGGCCGGCGGCTCCGGGAACTGCCCGAGACGGAGGCGCTGCGGCTGCTGGCGGAGGTGCCGTTCGGCCGGATCGTCTTCACCCGGCACGCGTTGCCCGCGATCCGGCCGGTGAACCACGTCGTCGTGGACGGCCGGATCGTCATCCGCTCCAGCCCCGGCACGATCCTCAGCTCCCACGTGGCGCCGGCGGAGGCGGTGGTGGCGTACGAGGCCGACGAGCTGGACGGGCACGAGCGCCTGGGCTGGAGCGTCATCGTCACCGGCGTGGCCCGCCTGGTGACCGACCCCGAGGAGGCGGCGCAGCTGAGAGGCATGCTGACCCCCTGGGTGGCGGGCGAGATGGAGCAGGTGATCCGCATCCACCCGGAGATCGTCAACGGGTTCGCGCTCGTTCCCGCGGACGCGCGGGACGGCGAGCGTACAAAGATCGGTCCGGCTGGATAGTGGGCGCGGCCCGGCCCGATGGGGAACGCTGCCGGAGGACGCAACCCCACGAGCCGGGAGAGCCCCATGGATGGCACCGGAGCACGGCCGTTCGTCATCGACCCCGCGGGCCGCGACATCCACGGCGAGGGCGAGCGCATCCGCGCGCTCGGGCCGGCCACCCGCGTCGAGCTGCCCGGCGGCGTCGTGGCGTGGGCGGTGAGCGACCAGGCGCTGCTGCGGCGGCTGCTCACCGATCCGCGCGTCTCCAAGGACGCCTACCTGCACTGGCCGGCCTGGATCAAGGGGGAGATCTCCCCCGAGTGGCCGCTGTTCGCGTGGGTGGCCGTCCGCAACATGCTGACCGCGTACGGGCCGGACCACCGGCGGCTGCGCGGCCTGGTCTCCAGCGCGTTCACCGTCCGCCGCACGGCGGCGCTGCGGCCGCGCATCGAGGCGATCACCGCGGAGCTGCTCGACGAGCTGGCCGAGGTGCCGCCGTCGACGGTGACGGACCTGCGCGAGCGCTACGCGTACCCGCTGCCCATCCAGGTGATCTGCGAGCTGTTCGGCGTCGCCGACGAGGCCACCCGCGAGGAGGTGCGCCGCTGCGCCGATTCCTTCTTCCAGGTCGGGCGGCCCGCCGCGGAGACCGCCGAGGTGCTGGCGCACCTGCAAGAGGTGCTGCGCGGGCTCGTCGCCGACAAGCGCGCGCACCCCGGCGACGACCTGTCGTCGGCCCTGATCGCCGCCCGCGACGAGCACGACGCGCCGCTGGAGGAGCACGAGTTGGTCGACACGCTGATCCTGTTCCTGAGCGCGGGGCACGAGACCACGGTCAACCTCATCGACAACGCGATCTTCGCGCTGCTCACCCACCCGGGCCAGCTCGCGCTCGTCCAGGCGGGCCGCGTGAGCTGGGAGGACGTCGTCGAGGAGACGCTGCGCAACCAGGGGCCGATCGCGAACCTGCCGCTGCGCTTCACCGTCGAGGACATCGACCTCGGCGGCGGCCTCGTGCTGCCCGCCGGCGAGCCGATCCTCGGCTGCTACGGCGCCGCCGGGCGCGACCCGCTGGTGCACGGGCGCGACGCGGGCGCGTTCGACGTCACCCGCCCCTCCAAGGAGCACCTGGCCTTCGGGTACGGCGTGCACCGCTGCCTCGGCGCCCCGCTGGCCACGCTGGAGGCCACGATCGCGCTGCCCGCGCTCTTCGGCCGCTTCCCCGGCCTGACGCTGGCGGCACGGCCCGACGACCTGCTGCCGCTGGAGTCGTTCATCTCGAACGGGCATCGCGCGCTGCCCGTCGTGCTGTCGTGATCAGGCGGTACGGACGGCGGCGACCACGACCGTCGTGTAGCTCATCGTGAACGAGCCGCCGATCGCGTCCACGGCGGCGCCGGCCGCCGCGAGCACCTCCTGGAGCTGGTCGGGAGCGAGCTGCGTCAGGACGCCCGAGGTGGGGAGCTGGTCGAGCCATTCGTCGCGGGTGTAGACGCGCTCCCAGGCGAACGTCCACTCCTCGGGCTCGCCGAACCGGCCCGACCGGCGGATCCCGTCGGCGGCGCTGGTGAACATCGGCCGGTAGCCGTCCATGGCGGACATGGTGGCGGGACGGTCGGCGAACGGGGAGTCGGGCAGCACCCGTTTGAGCGCGTCGTTGTGCGCCCGCATCAGACTGGGCGGGGTCTGGAAGACATGCCAGCAGGCCGCCAGCAGGCCGCGGGGGCGCAGCACCTCGGCCGCCTTGGCGGCTCCCTTGTCGGGGTCGATCCAGTGCCAGGCGGTCGCGGCGACGGCGGCGTCGAACGTGCGGCCGGCCGCGTCCCACTCCTCGAACCTGGCGACCTCCGTCTCGACGCCGGTGCGCCGGGCGAAGGCGGCCATGCGCTCGTCGGGCTCGACCGCGAGGACCGTGCAGCCGGCCCGCTGGAACTGCCGGGCGGCGATGCCCGTGCCGGACCCGACGTCGAGCAGGTCGCGGCCCGGGCTGGCGGCCAGGATCCGATCCACCATCGCCTGGGGGTACGGGGGCCGGGTGCGGTCGTAACGATCGGAGTCGACGCCGAACGACTCGGCCATCTTCCTGGCCTGATGCGGTTGCTGAGCAGGTGTAGTGGGCATGCGCCCACCGTAGTGGGCACGCGCCCACATGGTCAACACGCGAGCGTCCCTCCACGAACTGTTCACCCTCTCTTGGGGGACGCCACCTTTCCTGACAGGACACGAGCGGAGATCATGACCGTGTTCGTCACCCCCCCTTCCGCAAGGAGGCACCGTGCCCGCACCACCGCGCCCCCGCCCGTCCTGGCCGGTACGGCTCGCCGTCGTCCTGTCCGCCCTCGCCTCCCTCGTCGGGCTGGCCGCAGTCACCCCCGCCGACGCCGCCGTCTACGGCTCGTGCACGATCTCCCGCTGCGCCGACGCCCGCTCGGCCCGCCAGATCTGGGCCTCCAAGGGCTACCCGACCACCGCCGGCTGGTACTCATGGCCCGACGGCCGCTACAACTACACCGGCGGGCGCCACTACAACCGCGAGGGGCAGCTGCCGGTCAACGCGACCTACTACGAGTACGACGTGTACTCCCGCGCCCAGGGAGCCGCGCGCGACGCGTACCGGATCGTCGTCAACCGCAGCACCGGCGCCGCCTGGTTCTCGCCCAACCACTACACCGACTTCTACCGCCTCTGAGGGAAACGTTCATGATGTCTGCCCCGCGTTCGCTGCCCCCGTGGCTCACCGTGACCACCGGCCGGGTCGTGGACGGGCGGGCGTGCCGGACCCGCGCCGCCTTCTTCGACGAGGTGGCGCGGGCCCTGAGCTTCCCCGGCTACTTCGGCCGCAACTGGGACGCGCTCACCGACTGCCTGCGCGACATCGGAGCCGTCACGCTCGTCGTCGAGCACGCCGAGGAGCTGCTGGCCGGTGAGCCGCCCGAGCAACTCGCCACACTGCTGACCGTGCTCGCCGACGCCGCCCACGACGGGCTGACGGTGACGCTGTGCACCGGCGCCGAGCAGGAGGGCGCGCTGCGCGAGCGCGTCGGCGCCGCCCTGTCGTGAGCTCGCGCGGTCAGCCCTGGAGGTAGCGCAGGACCGCCAGGACGCGGCGGTGGTCGTTGTCGGACGGGGCCAGGCCGAGCTTGGTGAAGATCTGCGTGACGTGCTTCTCCACCGACCCGTACGACAGGAACAGGGTCTCGGCGATCGCGCTGTTGGAGCGGCCCTGCGCCATCATGGCCAGCACCTCGCGCTCGCGCGGCGTCAGCAGCGCCAGCGCGTCGCCGCGCCGGCTCGCCCCCATGATCTGCGTGACGACCTCGGGATCGAGCACGGTCTCCCCCGCCGCGATCCGCTCGAGGGCCGCCAGGAAGTCCTTGACGTCGGTCACGCGCTCCTTGAGCAGGTAACCGATCCCCCGGGCGCCGCCGGCGAGCAGCCGCGCGGCGTAGTGGGTCTCGATGTACTGCGAGAACACCAGCAGCCCCAGGTCCGGATGGTCGCGGCGGATCCTGATCGCCGCGCGCAGCCCCTCGTCGGTGCGGGAGGGCGGCATGCGCACGTCGACCACCGCCACGTCGGGACGATGCTCGGCCACGGCCGCCACCAGCGCCTCACCGTCGCCCACGGCGGCCGCCACCTCGTGGCCGCGCGAGCCGAGCAGCAGGCACAGGCCGTCGCGGAGCACCACGGCGTCCTCGGCGATCACGATGCGCATGGGCCGTCCGTTCACGCACGCAGGGGCAGATCGACACAGACCACCGTAGGGCCTCCGGCGGGGCTGTGGACGGCGAGCTCCCCGTCCACCACCCGGACGCGGTCGACCAGGCCGCGCAGCCCCGACCCACCCGCCGGAGTGCCGTCCGCCACCACGGCGCCGCCCTCGCCGTCATCCCACACCCGCAGGCGCAACCGCCCGTCCTCCGCGCGCAGCCTGATCGCGGCCTGCCTGGCGCCGCTGTGCTTGGCCACGTTCGCGAGCAGCTCGGCGGTGCAGAAGAACGCGATGGTCTCGACGGCCGGCGACGGGCGGGCGGACAGCTCCGCGTCGAGGTCCACCGGCAGCGGGCTGCGGGCGGCGAGCGTGGCCAGGGCCACCTCCAGGCCCTTGTCGAGGGCGGGCGGGTGGATGCCGCGGATCAGGTCCGTCAGCTCCGACAGGGTCTCCTTCGCCCCGCGGTGGGCGCCGTCGACCAGAGCGCGGGCGTGATCCAGCCGGTCCGGGTCGCCGCCCGCCGCCTCGTCGAGCTCCTCCTTCGCCATGCTGAGCGCCATGGCCAGCGCGGTCAGCCGGGCGGCCGTTCCGTCGTGCAGGTCCCGCTCCACCCGGCGCAGCGCGGCGGCGGCGTCCTCCACGGCCAGCGCCCTGGTCTCCTCCAGCGTACGGATGCGCGCCTGGGAGGGGGCCGGGCCGAGCAGCGTGCGCACCAGCATCCGCTCCGGCAGCAACGCGGCGTGCACCGCCCACGGCGCCAGGAACAGCAGCCCACCGCCCGTCACCGCCAGCAGCAGCGCGCCCGCCCAGCCGCTCGGGCCCGGCACGCCGGGGAGCTGCCACCACAGCGGGCACGCCAGCAGTACCAGGCCGAGCCCCCACGTCCCGGCCGCCGCCGCGAACGCCAGCGCCGCCGCGGGCAGGCGGACCACCGCGTGGATGATCGCCCGCCAGCCGGCCACGTCGCCCAGCGCCGCGCCGAGCCGGCCCAGCAGGCCACGGCCCGGGCGGTACGGGGCGGGGGCCGGCACGTCCGTGCCCGCCAGCGTCCGCGCCAGGGCCCGGTTGGCCGCGCCGAGCCTCCTGGCGGCCACCACACAGCCCGCCAGCAGCGGCAGGCCCACCACGTACGTCGAGGCCAGCACGCCCACCAGCACGGCCAGCAGATGGGCCAGGCCGAATGCGGCCATGAAGGGCACTGTCACCGTGTAGCCGAGCTCGCGCCAGATCCGCACCTGTCCGCTCCCCTCTCCTCATCGACCAGGCTGACGCACGGGCTCGGGGAGGGCCACCCGGTGAACCCCCGGGGGTTGTCCCCCTCCGGTACGGAGGATGTCCGCGTGGTGCGGCGGCGGTGGCGCGGGTGAGGGTGGCTCTGGTGATCGCTTCCGAGGAGAGGAGTCCCGACATGTTACGCAATTCCGTGAGCTGGGCGGGCGCGCTGGTGATGGCGGCCCTGATGGGGCTGAGCCCGGCCCCTGCGGCGGCTCAAGAGCCGGGGGCGGGGGCGGCGCCGACGGGGGCGGCTGAGGGGCTCGGTTCCCAGGCGCTCGCGGCTCAAGGCGCGGCGGGGGTCGTGTGGCGGGCGTGCGGCGGGGAGGGGGTGCCCGCCGGCATGGAGTGCGGGGCGATCGACGTGCCGGTGGACTGGTCCAGGCCGGGCGGCAAGCAGGTCAGGCTGGAGCTGGCCAGGCTGCGGGCCACCGAGCCGGCCGCCCGCGTGGGCAGCGTGCTCGGCGTCCCCGGCGGCCCCGGCCGCGACGGCATCGAGGACCTCAAGCTGGCCGCTCCCCACCTGACCGAGCTGCGCCGCCGCTTCGACCTCGTCGCCTACCGGCCGCGCAGCACCGTCTGGGGCACGACCGCCGCCCCGTCCTGCTGGGAGCCCGGCGTGGCGCTGCGCGACCCGCGCGACCGCCGCGCCTACGAGGCCGTGGCGGCGGCGATGGCGAAGGCGTTCGCCGCGTGCCGCGCCGACGACACGACCGGCCTGTTGGGCCACCTGGACGGGCTGTCGATCGCCAGGGACATGGAGGCCGTCCGCCGGGCGCTCGGCGAGGAGCGGCTGAGCCTCATGGCCAACTCCTACGGCGGGGTGGTCGCCGCCGCGTACATCAGGCTGTTCCCGCAGCGCATCAGGGCCATGTACCTGGACGGGGTGGTCAACCAGACCGAGGGCTGGCCCATGGTGAACCTCGTGACGCGCGCGGGCTCGGAGCAGGCGCTGGAGCGGTTCGGCCGCTGGTGCGCGGCGACGCCCGCGTGCGCGCTGCACGGCGAGGACGCCGCGGACGTCTGGCGCCGGCTCACCCGCGCCGCCGACCGAAAGCCCATCCCGGTCACGTCGCAGCAGTTCGGCGAGGGCGAGCTGACCGGCTGGCACCTGCGTAACTTCGGCTTCGTCCCCGACCCCGGCCCCGATCACGCGCGCTGGCTGGCGCTGGCCGAATGGACGGACAAGGCGCGGCACGGCGACGGGTCGGGGTTCGCCGACTTCGCCCTGGGCAACACGCGGGCGTGGGCGACGCCCGTGGTGCTGGCGATGAGCTGCGGCGACGGGCGCGGCTACACCGGCTGGGCGCAACTGCGGCAGTACCGCCGCGACGTCCGCGAGGTCGCGCCGAGCTTCCCGGGGGCCGCGTTCGACCAGGTGGGCTGCATCGGCTGGCCGGAGCCGGTCGCCAACCCGCCGCGCCCGCTGGAGGTGCGCGGGCTGCCGCCGATGCTCGGGGCCGGCGCCCTCGAAGGCGACTTCTCCTGGACCGAACGGTTCATCCGCATGGTGCCGGGGTCGGTCACCGTGGGGTACGACGGGCCGGGGCACGTGCTCTACCTGTCGGGCAGGAAGTGCCCCATCGCGCACGCCACCGCGTACCTGACCGAGCTGCGGCTGCCCGCGCCGGGCACCATCTGCCCCGCTGAATGAGCCCACCGAATGAGCCCGCCGGATGAAGCTGCCGGGCCGGCGTGCCTCAGCGCTGGCCAGGCGCGGCGGCGACGGCCTGGATGTGGGCGTTGCGCAGGAGGATGAGCCTGCTCAGGTAGCGCTTCAGCACCAGGAGGTCGGCGAGCGTGCCCAGCGGGGGCACGGGGGCGGCGAAGTCGACGACGTCCGTCATCAGCGTGGCGGCGCCGTCGTGCGCCGCCTGGAACGTGTGCGCGTGGTGCCACCGCCGGAACGGGCCTCTCACCTGCTCGTCCACGAAGAACGAGGGGCGTTCGCAGACGCTGATGACCGAGGTCAGGTGCCAGGTGATGCCGAAGTGGCGGGCGCGCCACGTCACCTGGTCGCCCAGGGCGAGCGTCCCGGACGTGACGCCCGCCACC
The DNA here is from genome assembly GCF_012034275.1 of Nonomuraea composti. Lineage (NCBI taxonomy): Bacteria > Bacillati > Actinomycetota > Actinomycetes > Streptosporangiales > Streptosporangiaceae > Nonomuraea > Nonomuraea composti. Next base: position 144,716 of record NZ_JAATEP010000030.1, read on the forward strand.
GCCCGCTCGCCCGTGTGACCGAAGGAGGTCGTGTGCACGTCCACCGACAGGGACACGTCGAAGACGACCGGCGGCGGCGCCGGGACGAGCGTCGTCACCTCGAAACGCGACACACCCGGATCCTAACGACGCGCCTGCCACGGGTCCGGCCCGCCCCCGGCCTCGCGCCGGCGCGATGGGCCGGCGCGGGGTCGGCGCGGGGGTCGGCGCGGGGTCGGCGCGGGGGTCGGCGCGG